>NZ_JADEWV010000334.1 GCF_015207455.1 Microcoleus sp. LEGE 07076 | reverse complement strand
ATGCAGCGCACCGTGCCCCCGTGTCTTTCCACCACAATCTGATAAGAAATAGACAGTCCCAAACCAGTACCTTTACCGACTGGTTTAGTAGTAAAAAACGGGTCAAATATCCGAGATTTGACAGACTCTGCCATTCCCTGGCCGTTATCAGAAATTGCGATCGCCACCCGATCGTTCTCCAAAACCTCCGTGCGAATCCGAATCAAAGGCAAGGCGTCACCACCCAAAGGTAAACTCGAAAAATTTTGCCGTTCCACATCCGTTGCACTCGCCAATTCCAACTTTTTATTTCTGACATCTGCCAAATCATCAATAGCATTACTTATTATATTCATAAACACTTGATTTAACTGTCCGGCGTAACACTGTACCGGTGGCAGTATTCCATATTCTTTAACTACTTCAATCTGACGATTTCTGCCATTTTCTTTAAATTTGTGTTGCAAAATTAACAGAGCACTGTCTATTCCTTCATGAATATCAACTCGCTTAATATCTGATTCTTCCAGACGAGCAAAGTTCCGCAACGACACAACTATTTCGCGAATTCGATCGGCTCCAGTTTGAATTGACTTCAGCAGGTGCGGGAAATCTTCTTTCATGAATTCGACTTCTATTTCTTCAGCAAATTCCGCAATAACAGCAACAGGTTCAGGGTAATGTTCTTGATATAAAGTACACAATTGCAGCAAATTTTGGGCGTACTCGCTCGCGTAAACAATATTGCCGTAGATAAAACTGACAGGATTATTGATTTCGTGAGCAATTCCCGCAACTAGCTGCCCCAAACTCGACATTTTTTCCGCATGAATTAGTTGAGCTTGAGTTTTTCCTAATTTTTTCAATGTTTGCTCTAGCTGGTAATTTTTATGTTTTAATTGAGATTCGGCTTGTTTGCGTTGGGTAATGTTGCGGGCAATAAGGATCGCCTGATTCGAGTTAAGAGGCAGCAATCTCCCTTCATAGGTTTCTTCTCCTTCGGGCATGGGTAGCGAATACTCTAGATTAACCGGAGTTCTGTTTTCGTAAAGTTCAACCATTGCCAACTCGAACTGGCTGGCAACGGTTGGGGGCAATATGTCAGTTATGCGTTTGCCCATAAAAAATTCGGGAGTCGCGTACAAATCCGCTGAATTTCCTGACAAGTAATCCAAAATAATGCCGTCAGCATTGAGGCGGAAATACAAATCGGGCAGTGCCAGAAAAACAGCTTCCAACTCGGAAGTTTTTTGACACAATGCTTCTTGGGCGAAGTAGCGATCGCTAATATCAAAAATCACCCCGTCCAAACAGCAAACGCTCCCATCTGCCTCGAACACGGGAGAACCTTTATCCCACACCCATTTAACCGTGCCGTCTGCTGCTAACAAGCGGTATTCCAAATTATAAGACTGTTTGTTTTCTATTGATTGCCGAATAGTTGCTTCTACTTTTGCCAAATCTTCATGGTAAATAATGCTAGCAAAAGTCCGGCTTCCCCTGTCAAAAGGCGAAATAAAATCCGCAGCGGGGTAGCCCGTTAGTAAATAGACGGCATCGCTAAGAAAAATTATCCCCAAATCGCACTGCCAGCGATAAACCACCCCGGGAATATTAGCTACCAAAGACCGAAATCTGGCTTCACTCCGGCGCAAAGCTGCTTCCGATTCATGGCGTTCTGTAATATCGTTAGTGAAACCTAGCACTGCAAATACATTACCTTCAGCGTCGCGCAGGGGGACTTTTTTGGTGTCTAAAATATGTATGGAACCATCAGCAACAGTTGCCGCATCGCAGGGATTGTGGATGATTTCCCCTGCCAGTACAGCAGAGTCGTCTGTGCGAAATCCTCGGATATTTTGTGCAGAATTACCAAATACTAAATCTGCTGAAAATCCTAATTCTAAATCTGATTTACCAATTATTTCTTCCATTGTTTTGCCGATCGCTTCGGCTAAACTCTTGTTTGCCAAAATATAGCGAAATGTTTGGTCTTTGGCAAAAATCCAGTCGCTGGTTTTGTCGATTACCGTCCGCAACAATTGTTCGGAACGTTCGGTTTGTGCTAAGGCTATTTGTAGTTCTAATTCGAGGCACTTGCGATCGGTAATGTTTTCAAAAGCAACGCCGACGCAGTTGTTGGGTAATGGAAAAGCTTTAATAGAAAAAGCGCGAGTTATTTTGCCGCATTCATCGCAGTCAATATCTTCAAGTTCTACGGATTTTTGGCCGAGAATTACCGCAGCAAATGCTTTGGGAATGTTTTTTGATCGCAAATGAGGAAAAATCTCGTCAATTGTCATGCCCAAAACATCGGCCATTTCTAACCCGGTAAACCTTGTAGCAGCGGGATTCGAGGCGATCGCCCTGAGACTGCTATCATCCTCTATATCTTCCAAATGGTAGACGTACAAACCAATCTGCATATTCTCGACAATTTGGTCATACAGACGCACGCTTTCGTCTACCTGCCGGCGTTCGGTAATATCTTCAGTAATCCCCAACACGTACTGAGGATTCCCCTGAGCGTCGAGAATTGGCACTTTGCGGGTGTGCAGTATTCTCATACCTTTGTGGCGAGTTTGGATCGGCTCTTCGGCTATGTCTTGAAGACTAGATTGGTTGTGATGACCGGTCAATATTTGCCTATCTTGAGCGGTGAAAACATCAGCTTGTTCTTTGGGATAAATATCATAGTCATTTTTGCCGATCGCCTCTTGAGAGGTAACACCTGCGATCGTTTCCCCCGCTTTATTCCACAATACGAATTTCAGCGAAGAAGCATCTTTAGCAAAAACTCCCACCGGCAGATTTTCTACTACCGAATTGAGAAACCCTCTAGCTGATTTTAAGTCGGCTTCTGCGCGCTTGCGTTCGATGCCCAAAGCGATGACATCTGCTACCGATGATAAAGTTTCTTTAAATGGTGAAGTCAGTGGCTGGCTGCTGATAATTACCATAACTCCCACCAGTTTTTCTTCGACTATTAAAGGGTAGCCTGCGAAGGTAAGAATTTGCTTGGGTATTTGACAATTTCTCGGATTTTGACTGCTATTTATAATTTCTGACTCGGACTTTTCTGCCCCAGTGAATTCCCCGGACTCTTCTTCGGGCAGTCCAAAATTATTCAGCTCAAATCCGCAGTCAAATTGCGGTTTTTGTTGTTGGGCGATCGAGTTAACCTTCGCTGCAATAAAGTTAGCTCGATCGTCTGTGCGGCTGTAGATTCCCGAAACTGCTTGCAATTCCAAAATATCGTATTGAAAGTTAAAAGTCCAAATTTCAGCAGAGGCGACATCGAGATTTCGCACCATTGCCTCGCAGCAAGGAATCAGGATATCTTGAGGGTGTTTGGTGAGGGCAATACCGACATCGGCTACCATTGCTGTGAGGCGAGAAGCTTGGGCTTTTTCTGCTTCTAAGCGTTTGCGATCCGTGATGTCTTCCACTAAGGAAAGCACCGTAAAAGTATCGCCGCTGCGAATAATTGAGTTGAACCAGCGACACCAAATTACCTGTCCGCTTTTAGTTTTATTTTGATTGATGGAAGTATTGCCGTTACCGGAGGCTAGTTCGAGTTCGATCGCGACACGGGCCTCTCTATCTTCTGGGCAAACAAAATCCAAATCGCCGAACTGCTTGCCCATCATATCATCCGATGTCCACCCAAAGATTTCTTGGGCGCGCTTTGACCACTGAACGATCCGAAAATTTTCATCCCAGCCTACCATTGCCAGAGGACTGTTAGCTGCATTCAACCACAGTAAATGGTTCGATCGGCGCAACTGTTGAGTTTTCTGTTGCTGCCAGCGGTAGTGCCTGGTGATATCTCTACCAACGCCCAAAACCCGCATCTGATTGCTGGAGGCATCTACCGCGGGCGTGTAAGCCGTTTCGTAAATTTTAATCCCGCCGTCTGCAGCCGCAACCTCGTGAATTGCCAGCTTTTTTTCCCCTGTAATAAATACTTGTTGCAGGCAGGAATCAATTTGCGAAATTATATTTTTGAAACCCGGATTATTGGGATATAATTTCAACAACTCTTGATGAGTTTTGTTGACTATTTCAGCAGGCTCCAATCCCATCCAAGCAGCAGCAACAGGATTGATGTATAGGTACTTTTGCTGTCGATCGCACTCTAGGAAAGCGTCAACAGAGTTAGATAAAAAAGACTGCAACGAGTTGACAACTTCCTGCATGGGGATTTTTTCATTAATTGCAAGTAAAGCTTTAAATTTTTCCTAAAGTTAGTTTAACTCACTCAATTTTTTTTTGGTACTTTACTGCTGCGGTTCCCGGTGCAATTTTCGGCGCCGTTCCCTATAATACAAAAATTTTCATGAAATAGTATTTTTATGAACATAACTTAATTAGAGCAGATGCTCTTTTTTTTCACAAGACGCATCGGATACAAAAGGGAGGGGTGTTCTTTGTCAGTTGTCAGTTGGCTGTTGGCTGTTGACTGTTGGCTGTTGGCGGATGGTAGGGGC
>NZ_JADEWV010000333.1 GCF_015207455.1 Microcoleus sp. LEGE 07076 | reverse complement strand
TCAACCAATCGATTATCGACTCTCAAGGTCGTGCAATCAATACCTGGGCTGACGTGATCAACCGCGCTAACTTGGGTATGGAAGTAATGCACGAGCGCAACGCTCACAACTTCCCGCTCGATTTGGCCGCTGGTGTTACAACTCCAGTTGCAATGGTTGCTCCTTCTATCAACGGTTAAGTTTTAACTTTTGATTAACAAACAGCGCTCCTAGAAATAGGGGCGCTTTTTGTTTGGGGAAATATAGTTTAAAAATACTAAGGGTCGAAAATTTAATAACTTAAACACCTCCTACCGTCCTCTCTCCTGTAAGTTGCTTTCCTCGAAGGAGGCAGAGCCTCGCCTATCTGCATTACCAGGCAGAGCCTGGTAACGAGCAATCGCTTAAGTTATTAAATTTTCATTCCTAATGCTTTGCAAAGGTTGGGTTACAGTTTACCTAAATAAATTTTGCTCTGACCCTTTATGGACAACCACAAAAATCGTTAAAATAGTTAGAGAGTTCGCGAAAGAACGGACATTTTTTTTGAACTTCATTCGGTTCGATTTCTCTCAAGAGCAAAGGAGTATGATATCCTTTAGAAAAGCGTGCTTTATCGAGATTACTCTCATGTTCAACAATTGTTGAAGCAATTAATACATCTGATAGCTTTTCTCGGCAGCTATCTTTATGAGAATCATATTCACTAAACGATTCTGGAATATCAAACCGAACATTTTTTTCTTGACTCAGCCACCAACGCATTCGTTCATGTCTTTTGCCTCTAAAATCTGAATTTTTAGCTATTGAATTATTCCAATCAGCAATAATCCAAGCTTCGATTTCTGGTGCGGCAAACGCGACAATTTTGTTGAGAGCGGCACATTCTGGTATTTTTGATAACTCTGTCAATATTTTTGATTTTTGGATCTGAGAATCGCGACAATCCAAATCGTCAAAAACTAAAATCAGGTCGCATTTATTTGGTTCTGCTTTTAAGGCGAGTGGTAATTCTTGCTTTATTTGCTCGATTAAGCTTTGACCTGTTCTACCGTAACTACCTGCTTTATTGGCTTTAGGGCCGGGTTTTTGACGAACTGGTGTTTTTCGTTCAAATCTACAGCCCGGAAAAGTTTTTTCTAAAAAAGGAAAGAATCCTCTAACCTCAGCCTCACCGCCACCAGAGAAAACCCAAACTACCACGGCCATCCTCCAATACTTGGATCGCCAACACGGTATAAATCGCCTAATTGCCATCCCTGTTCAAGTTTTTGCTCTAGCATTGCTTTTGAAAGAGATTTGACTGAGAAATGCGTTCTATTTTCGGAATAAAAACAAAGAACATTCTCTAAACAATCAGTAAAGTGATCTAAAAGGTCGGGACTATGTGTGGTTATAATTATCTGAGTTTTTGTCGCAGCTTTTTTAATCCACTCAGCTAAAATTGGCATCCACGATACGTGCAATCCTAATTCCGGTTCATCAATAACTATCAAAGAAGGAAGCAGTGGAGAATGTAATATAGTTGCCCAACAAAGCATCCTGACAGTTCCATCTGACATTTCATTAAGGTAAAATGCTTCTTTGATACCTTCAAAATACCATTCTACAGTGAGAGATAGGCGACCAGAACGTAAAGCTCTAAGGCGACGAGTTTTTGGTAATATAGACTTCATTGCCTCGTTAAGGCTATCTTCAAAGTCGATATTTTGGTTTCTTAAATTATCCAAAACTAACGACAGATTATCTCCCGATGCAGATAGGTAAATATCACTTGCACCTATTTTAGGATCTACTGTTCTAATTAAATTCAAGTTCATGTTATTGGCATTATAAAATTGCCATTTTGAAATAAATTCAATTAATTCTCTTCTAATTTTGTAAACTGGTGTGTTTTCTGGGGGCGATTGACTATTTTCAAGGAGTTTGGGAATTGTCAACAAACCCAAAGAATTTGTAGGAATGTTATCTAAAGGTTCAAAATGAGTTTGTCCTTGACGGGAGAATTATAAACAGACAAAACCCCTTGACCTAATTCTCTTTCATGCAATTTATAGTAATAAAAAAGTTGCCTGGTGGCAATCCTCTGCAAATCTTCTCCGCCATATAAATATTCTTCAGAGATGCTTGGCCTGGCTTTTTGTTTGTCAGTATAAAGTGTTAAGTCAAGAATTGCGCTGTCTTTCGGATCGTTGCTAGTTTGGGAAATTTGCGAAAAACAGTAATAAAGACTGACTTTTGCGGGACTTTCAACATTGACATCTAAAATTCGATCGCCACCAATTTTAGAAATAGCATCCTCAAAACTACTCACGCCCCGATTTTCATCTGGAATAGCTATTAAGCAATCTTTTTAAAATTTTAAACAACTGATGAAATTGCTTTTGCCTGAACCATTTGAGCCGATAAATATATTAAGATTGTTTAAATTTACAGATGGATCTAACTGTAGATTTTTATAATTCTTGGTTGTCAGAAATCGAATAATTGGTTGATTCATACGATCGCTCCGGTTATACTTCAGAAAGTTAGGGCAGGCAAGATGCCTACCCTACAAGGGTAAAAAAATATTTTTTTACCTTTTAACTCTCGATTTTGGATTAGCCGTTACTGAACAAACTTCTTGAAAGCCAGCGTGACGTTGTGGCCGCCAAATCCAAAGGAATTCGACAGCGCTACATCAACTTTGAGATCGCGACTGTGATGCGGAACATAGTCCAAATCGCACTCTGGATCGGGATTTTCCAGATTAATTGTCGGCGGGATTTTGTCGTTGGCGATCGCCATTACCGCAGCTACCGCCTCAATTCCCCCAGAACCACCCAAAAGATGACCTGTCATTGACTTGGTAGAACTAATAGCTACTTTGTAAGCATGGTCTCCCAAGGTCTTTTTAATCGCCTTGGTTTCTGTAGAATCGTTGGGAAGAGTGCTAGTACCGTGAGCATTGATATAGCTCACCATATCCGGTGTCAAACCCCCATCCTTGAGCGCTAAAGCCATTGCCCGTGAGGCACCTTCGCCCCCCGGTACCGGGGAAGTCATGTGGTAGGCATCGCAAGTTAAACCGTAGCCGACCATTTCTGCGTAAATTCTGGCTCCGCGAGCGATCGCGTGTTCCATTTCTTCTACAATCAGAATGCCAGCACCTTCGCCGACGACAAAACCATCCCGATCGCGATCGAACGGACGGCAAGCATGAGTCGGGTCATCATTGCGAGTCGAGAGTGCTCTCGCCGCCGCAAAACCCGCCACACACAAAGGAGTTACCGCAGCTTCGGTACCGCCGCAAATCATGGCTTGCGCGTAACCGCCCTGAACCATGCGAAAGGCATCCCCCACGGCATTCGATCCAGCCGCGCAGGCTGTTACCGTGCAAGAGTTGGGACCTTTAGCGCCCGTTTGAATCGCCGTCAGGCCGGAGGCCATATTCGCAATCATCATCGGAATCATAAACGGGCTGCATCGATCGGGGCCGCGAGTCAAATAGATTTCTTGCTGGTCTTCTAAAACCTTGAGCCCGCCAATGCCAGTGCCAAGTATGACACCCACCTGTTCTGCGTTCAGGTCATTAATCTCAAATTTTGCATCAGCCAGAGCTTGTTTGCTCGCTGACACTCCAAACTGAGCAAAGCGGTCCATCCGCTTTGCTTCCTTGCGCTCTAAATAGTCATGTGGGTCGTAACCCTTCACCTCTCCAGCAATCCGGCAATCGTGCCGCGACGCATCGAACAAGGTGATCGGGCCGATGCCATTTTTCCCGGCCAGCAATCCGTTCCAATATTCGGATAAGGTATTGCCGATCGGTGTAATCGCGCCGAGACCGGTGATAACAACGCGCTTACGCTCTAAATTTGTCATGATTTCAGTTTCAAAAAATTAAACACCTAGAACGCAGAACAAAAGAGGAGTTTTTAGTTTTTTAACTTATCTCCTCTTAGGGGAAAAGACAGGTATTTTATGCTTTTGGAGCTGCAAGTTTGCTGCTGATGAAATCTACAGAAGCTTGAACGGTGGTAATACCTTCGGCTGCTTCGTCTGGAATTTCAATATCAAACTCTTCTTCCAAGGCCATGACCAGCTCTACTGTATCTAAGGAATCTGCTCCTAAATCGTTAGCAAAGTTGGCTTCCGGCTTAACTTCCCCCGGATCGACTTCGAGTTGCTCTGCCACAATTTTCTTGACTTTAGCAAAAATGTCGTCTTGACTCATAACATCCTGTCCTCATTGGTTGCTGCGTATCTAATCTTATCCGAAAGGGGGATCTGCAAGAAAAAGGCTGGCCGCTTTTGTAAGTGACACTAGCCACAGGCCTAGAGGCGCAGAGGGAGAGAGCCAGAGGAGGAGAGGGGAAAGAGGGAGAGGATTTTCGATCGAGTCATCAAAACATACAATTTAAATACATTACCAACTTAGGAATGAGAATTAAATAACTTACCATTTTTATTATTCTTGTGGGATGGGCTCTATAGCCCGTCCAGGACGGGCTATAG
>NZ_JADEWV010000332.1 GCF_015207455.1 Microcoleus sp. LEGE 07076 | reverse complement strand
CCCCATTCCCAATTCCCAATTCCCAATTCCCAATTCCCAATTCCCCATTCCCAATTCCCAATTCCCAATTCCCCATTCCCAATTCCCAATTCCCCATTTTCAACGGATAGTTAGATTGTAACGACCCCGACCGGAAGCATCATAAGCATTGACAACTACGCGGTAGCGACCCGTAGCGGGCAAAGTAACGCTCAGAAACGCATTTTTAGTCGAATCGCTCGCATCGTCGTTTTCTCCCAGTAATCGACCGTTAGGGCCAAAGATAGCCACATAGGCATCGAAATCTGTACTTTCGAGGGAAATGGCTACAGACTGACCCGATCGACCTTCAAAAGTATACTCGCGATACAGACTCTTGTCAGATGCCAATACCGGGCCGCCTGCGACTAAAGCGCCTTCTGCTTGCAAAATCGCCCGAGAAGGTGCCCCAGAAGCGCTCGCTTTCAGTTCTAACGTATAAGCCCCCAACTGCCTAGCTTGGTAGGAATTTGCCAGCAGCGTGTAAGTGCCGTCTGCTGGTAGCCTGACTGTTATTCTGGCGTTTTTACTACCTGCACCGTCATCGTCTTGGGCGATTTCGCGCTGGTTGGGCCCGAGCAAAATTAAATAAGGGTCAATTTCTTGACTTTTCATTTCAATTGTGATTTGCTGGCCCGCTTTTCCTTCAAAAGAGTAGAGGTCAAAAAAGCTGTTGTCTGCGGGCAGAACGCTAGATTTGTCGGTGAGGAGGCCGCTGACGGCGGGCCCGTTTAACGCAACTTTTTGAGGTGATTTGTTCCCAAAGGGCGATCGCCTCTGAGCAATGCGGGGAGCTCGCCCTTCTCGCACGGATGTCAGGAAAGCGGGCACTTTGTCTGCGGAAATTGCAAAACCGATACCGATATTGCCTCCACCCTGACCGCGAGTAAAAATAGAAGTATTGACACCGATTAATTCTCCTGAACTGTTGAGCAGCGGGCCTCCTGAATTGCCGGGATTGATCGCCGCGTCGGTTTGAATTAAGCCCCGAGAAAGGTCGATGCGGCTGACGATTCCGACTGTCAAAGTACCTTGAAATTGACCGAATGGATTGCCGATCGCAAATGCTTGTTGTCCGACTTTCACCGAACCGGGACGGGCGATCGGAATGGTGGGCAAATTGTTTTGACCGCGAATCTTTACCACGGCTAAGTCTAGACCATCTTCGCCAAATCCGACGACATCGGCGACAACTTTTTTGCCGTCTGACAGAATTATATTCACCGTACCGCCTGCGGAAACAACGTGGGCGTTGGTTAACACCATGCCATCGGGGCTGATAATTGTGCCGCTACCGTTCGATTTTTCTGTATCGACGGTAACAACCGCCGGACTGGCTTGTTCGTAGACTCGAATGTTGGTTTGTTCTTCGGTATTTTGGGCGATCGCACCTGGAGAATGCAGCGAGTTAAATTGCGTTAAATCTGCCTCCGGCCGCCCGGAGAGCGCGGTAACAACCGCAGCAGGGCTGGCTGCAACCCCAATTGTTAAAATTCCCGATACTGCTAAACTTAGAAGTTTGAGATTCATGGCGATCGATTAGTATTTAGCCCTCGGTAGCTAGGCATTAGGTTTTGTGGCTAACTCCTAACTACTGTCTGTAATTATTTTAGAACTTGTACAGCGGGAGTGAAAAATCAAGGCTCAAAAGAGCGATCGGTTTTGACGGAATTGGGCGATCGACTATCTCTGCTATACAAATACTAGACAAGTCTAGACATTTGCTTCTTGCTTCATCGGGAGCATGGGAGCGGCTATCCCTCAGCAAGCTTTCACGGTTTAGCCAAACGTGATAAATTAATCGCTGCGTTCAAATCCCTGTCCATCGAATGACCGCAACTTCCACAGTTGTAAGTCCTTTCTTTTAGTGGCATATCTTGGATATGTCCGCAATTTGAACAGGTTTTGCTTGACGGAAACCAACGGTCGGCAATGACTATTTCACAGCCAAATTTTTGAGCCTTGTATTTTAGCTGACGTTTGAATTCATGGAAGCCACAGTCAGCTATTACCTGCGCTAGCTTGTGATTCTTTAGCATCCCACTGACATTCAAATCTTCTACTACTACCCTGGCGTGGTTTTTGCATAAGTAAGTAGTGATTTGATGCATAGTATTTTTTCTGAGGTTGGCTATTTTTGCATGATGTTTCCCTAGCTGGACTTTAGCTTTATGTCTATTTCCAGAACCTTTTACCTTTCTCGCCAGAACTCTTGATAATCTCTTGAGTTTTGCCTGATGCGATTTGTAGTGTTTTGGGTTGGGAAATACTACACCCGTTGAAAGCGTAGCCAACTCTTTTACTCCCAAATCAACTCCTACAACCTCATAACTTTTGATTGTCGGTTCATGATTTTGTTCATAAGCAAAAGCGATAAACCAACTATCGGCAGTACGTGAAATGGTGATTGACTTGCAGGTAGTATGAGGCAATCCTTCATGAGTTTTCACCCAGCCGATTGTCGGTAACTTTATAGACGTACCGCCCACAGGAATAGGCTTGCCACCTGCGTCAATCGTGAAAGAGTCGTGATGTCCTTTTTTCTTGAACTTAAAATATCCACCTTTTTTTGAGAAAAATAAGGAGAAATAGTCTCCAAGATTGTCAAAAGCGTATTGAGTTATCTTCTGGCAGATCCCTTTCTCTTTAATCCATGTAAACTCAGGTTTCACATGATTGTTGAAGAATTTCTTAAGTAGGTATTTGTTGGGATTTAATCCATCTTTGTAAAGGTTGCTCCAAGTAGCCAATCCCCAGTTATAAGTAAACCTAGCTATTCCTGCGTGTTTGCTCATGACCGTTGCCTGACTCTTGTTTAGCTTTAACTTTGTTTTGATGGATAAAAGCATTGCTCGACCTCAACACTGGATTTCACCGATGACGCGACAGGGTGGGTTTGGCTGGTAACTTCCCCGAAACATCCCAGCCAAGCGATCGTCTTTACTGATAATCCAAGCTTTTTTGGGAATCGCGCAGGGTTTGAACAAAATGGTACATCGTCGATTTGTCTACAAGTGTACCACCTTGTCTATTTAATAGCTAGCTAGGTACTATCTCTCAGTAGTTTCGGCAATTCTAGAATCCGGCGCGTCAGCCAAATACTTAAAATTAGCTTGTCGCACCTGAGCATCCTCATTACCGTAGAAAAAAGACAGCAAAGCAAAACGCTGGCCGCTAATCACCGGTGTTGCTTCGTGCAGCACAGAACACGAAAAAATAATCGCCGTGCCCGAATCCCCTTTATAACCGTGCGGCGCGTACTCCGGAAACCGCAAAAATCCCCCCGTATACTCCCCCACATTCAAGTTGAGAGTCATCGCAAATCGGCGGTGCAAAGTACCTTTGCTCGTATTGTCGCGGTGCGCCTGAAAATAACCGCCGCTTTGGGCATCGTAACAGCCCACTAAATACCGTTCAAACCTGGTAATTGTAAACTGGAAAGCTTTTTCTAGTTCCGGCCGCACCCGCCGCAAAATAATCGCACTCAATCGCTGCTGCAACTTGGGATCTTCAATAAAAAAATCCCGGCGTTTTTTGAAATTATCGTCGTGAATGCCCACAGTTTTCCCGTCAATTTGCCTCATAAAACCCGAAGGACTGCCGCCGTGATTTTTGTACAAATCGATCAAAGCGTCACAAGAATCTTTGTCCAAAACGTTAGGAATTACCAGCACCGGAGCGTGTCTCGCGGCCGCTCTGGCTTCCTCGAATGGAGGCAAAGTTTTGAGAGAATCTAATACTTCCTGGGCGTGGTGGTGGGGGTCGCCCATCGGCAAAATGTTAATTACCTGAAGGTTTTCGTTGAGAACAAAAGTTTGGGGTGCATAGTGAACTCCGACAACTCCATTTTGTTCGACATCTCGGCAAACACCGTACTGTTGGCTGAGTTTTTTGTCGAAGTCCCAGAAAAAGATGAATGACGGAGCAATTGTTGTCCCTCTGTTTTGTTCTTTGTCTGCTGCATCGACGCTAACTCCAAACAGCGGTACTTGCAAGCTTTGGAATTCTCCTGAAAGCTTTTCAAAGCTTTTGAGGATAACTTGGATTTGTTCAAAAGCTGCGCTAGCAAAGAAAAACAGCACGACTCGCCGACCGCCAACTGTCGAGAAATGAAATAAGGGGTTATTGGAGGCAGGAATGGAAAACCAAGGCGCGGGATCTCCTATTTCTAGTAGTGGCATAATGCTAATCTGAGATTTGAGGTTTGATATTTGAGACCATTGTAGTGTTGCTTAGTTCCGCAGGTTGTATTTTGTGCGATCGCACAGGTTTGTAGTGAGGACTTTGGTTTTTTTCCAATGCGGACTAAAGTCCTCAGTACAAACCTGGAAAAAACATTTACTGAAAATATTATTAAATATTTTAAATATTGTTATTTGTATTAGTTTTGATTTTTATTTTAGTTGATTTAGCTAAGTTGACAGTCATATTTTGTTTTAATTTGAATATTATTATAA
>NZ_JADEWV010000331.1 GCF_015207455.1 Microcoleus sp. LEGE 07076 | reverse complement strand
TGTGTATAAGAGACAGACCTTGGGATCACTTAGACACGGGGATCGACAAAAACTGGCTAAAAAATGACTTGCAAAAGGCTTTAGAAGCAGCGACGGTGCCCGACTGTTCCTTTGAAGGGTGTTCGCGCTGCGGGGTTTGCGGCACAGATTTCGGACACAATGTGGTGGTGGATGCGCTGCCAATTCCAGAGTTTGCTGGAGAGTTCGTGCCGAATACCGAGCGGAAACAGCGGTTGCGGGTGTGGTTTGGGAAGGTGGACGATATGGCTTTGGTAGGTCATTTGGATTTGCTGCGATTGTTCGATCGAGTTGTCCGCCGCGCCGATTTGCCGATTTCGTTTACCGGCGGCTTCCACCCGAATCCTCGGATTGCTGTGGCCAATGCTCTGCCTCTGGGTGTCACCAGCACAGGGGAAATTGCTGATTTTGAGCTGACTGAGCCGATCGATATTGAGGTTTTTCGGGAAAAATTGGCAGCGACTCTGCCAGAAAATATCCCGATTTACAAGGTGGAACAGATCGACCTCAAGGCTCCTTCTGCTAACCAGTTATTAGAAGCTGCTGAGTATATGATTACTGTCGCAGCAACAGGCCCGCTGGCAGAAACTGGCGATTTTGAAGGTGAAAATTCGGCTGCTGTCTCTGTCGCTCCTAGCGCGAACTGGGAAGCTTGGGTGGAGACGATCGTCCAAACAGAGGCTTTTTGGCGGGTACACACTACTAAGTCGGGAAAGACTAAGGATGTCAATTTGCGATCGAGGCTGCACAAACTAGAAGTTGTAGAGCAGCTACCGGCCAGCAGCGCCTCTTCCTGTGGCGGTACATCCAAAGGTAGAGCCGTTTTGCGCTATACCGGTAGTTGTCGCAGCGATGGCAACTTGCTCAAGCCCGAACATCTCCTGTTCATGCTCGAACAAGTCAGCCAGCAGGAAATTCAGCTTCTGCAAGTTCAGCGCAGTCAGCTAATCCTGGGTTATGGTTAAGATAGGGAAGTGCTGGTGAAATATTTCTTCACCTTCGGCTCTCGATCGGGATGTGTCGCTTAGGCTATAATTGCTGGTTATGGAAGCTGCAGCGGATCGAGCGCTTTAGTCGCTGGTCGCTAAGAGTCAACTAGCAACGCGGGCTGGGTGCAAACTGCTTCTGTTGAAGACTTCAAGCCTTTTTGTACATTCACGGGCTAAATCTAGCGCCAAAACCGCAGGAGCCGGGCCTGAACCAAATTTAGCGATTAATTTCGACCGATCGACTGGTTGTCGATCGTCGGCTTACTCAAAAATCTCACGGTTCAAGCCGCTCTGCTGGTATTCAACAATAGATATTTTTGACATCGATCGAAAACAGAGACAAGCCCCCGACAATCGTCGTGGATTACCAAAAATTTTAGATTTTAGACTAAGAGATCGAACTCCCAGATTCATCTGTGCAGTAAATCTCAAATCTCAAATCTCAAATCTCAAATCCAATCACCAGGTTTTAGGGTTGGCAGAGGCGAAAGTCCCAGTCGAATCTCAAGCTGGGGTAAGTTGAATGCTATCCGGCAAGAATTCAACAAAAGTCTACGCGCTTTCACTCCTACTTACTTTTGCTCAAAACCAGCCCTCAATAACCACGCAAGCGGAGTTATCAGTTCGTAGTGTTAAGTTGTGTGTTAAGAAATTGGTACGGCGTCACTGAATTTATTCGCGCTCGTTCAAAGGAAGAGTTGGAAGTGTTGGATATTGAGTATTGATTTGGCAATTCTCAACTCAAAACTAAATATTCCTAACTCGATAAAAGCCTGCTTATTTCTATCTTCCAGCTCAGTCTGCGAAGCATAACTCATAACTCGCGATCGGGTGGATTTAAGCACTTTATCTGTAACAGTTAACAGTCAACATTCAACAGTTAACAGTCATTCCACCCATAACCTACTCACAGCTAATAACTCTTCCTGCTATTACTAATTACAGTCAAAGTCAGAGCCACTATGAGTGTGCGTAAGTGTCTCTAACTGGCTGCCAGTTTTTTGAGGAAATTGAATGACAAAGCAGATAGTTATAGCAGAGCAGCATCGGATTGCTGCCGTTTTTTCAGAAGATCAAATTCAAGAACTCGTGGTAGCCACAGGCAGCCACCAAGTGAGCGACATTTACTTGGGAATTGTCGAAAATGTACTCTCCGGGATAGATGCAGCTTTCGTCAATATTGGTGATCCAGAACGCAACGGGTTCATGCACGTCACAGACCTCGGCCCGCTGCGGCTAAAACGATCGGCAGGAGCAATTACAGAACTCCTCACCCCGCAGCAAAAAGTGGTGGTACAGGTGATGAAAGAACCGACGGGCAGCAAAGGCCCCCGGCTGACAGGCAACATTACCCTGCCGGGCCGCTATTTGGTACTGATGCCCTACGGCAGGGGAGTCAACCTGTCCCGCCGGATCAAGTCGGAAGCCGAGCGCAACCGCCTCAGAGCCCTGGCTATTTTGGTGAAGCCTGCCGGGATGGGGCTGCTGGTACGCACCGAAGCCGAAGGCATGACCGAAGAAGCGATCATGGAAGATTTGGAAGTGCTGCAAAAACAGTGGGAAGCCGTTCAACTCGAAGGCGGTACCTCCCGCGCGCCAGCACTGCTCAACCGCGATGACGATTTTATCCAGCGGGTACTCCGGGATATGTTCAGCGGTGACGTGAATCGGATTGTGGTGGACTCGCAAAATGGCATTAAACGAGTCAAGCAGCAGTTGATGAGCTGGAACGGCGGTAAACTTCCTGCGGGAGTTTTGATCGACCATCACCGAGAGCGCGCCTCGATTTTAGAATTTTTCCGCGTCAACGCTGCCATTCGAGAAGCGCTCAGACCGAGGGTAGATTTGCCTTCGGGCGGTTACGTGATTATCGAACCGACTGAGGCGCTGACGGTGATCGATGTCAACTCTGGCTCGTTTACTCGATCGGCCACAGCTCGCGAAACTGTACTCTGGACAAATTGCGAAGCAGCAACCGAAATTGCCAGACAACTGCGTTTGCGGAATATTGCCGGGGTGATTATTGTTGACTTTATCGACATGGAATCCCGCCGCGATCAATTGCAGGTGCTCGAACATTTCAACAAAGCTCTCAAAGCTGACAAATCTCGGCCGCAAATCGCTCAACTCTCGGAATTGGGACTGGTAGAACTGACGCGCAAGCGCCAAGGTCAAAATATTTACGAGTTGTTCGGCCACACTTGCCCGACTTGCAGCGGGTTGGGTCATCTGGTGCAACTCCCTGGGGAAGAAGACTTCGCCGGGGCGGTGCGGGAATCGGCCGATCGCACTGTTGCTTCCTCCAACCGCATTTTGTTGAACTTGCCAGAAGGATTGGAACGCCGCAGCTTGACACCGACGGCTGCTGCAACTCCTGCACCAGTCCTCGAAGAACGTTCCCTCGAACCTGCTCGGGCTGCTTGGGAACCGTCTAGCGAAAGTTTGGATTTTGAGACCGGCAACGTCTCGTCTTTGGACTTGCTCAACCATCCCAGCTATCAGGATTTGGGGAACGCCACCAGACGCCGCCGCCGTCGCCGAATTGGCGAAGAGCCTTTTGCTGTACCGGAGGAGGAACCGGTACGCAGCAAGTTACGGCTGCCGAATACTTCCAGCGCCCCCGTCGCGGATACGCGCTCTGAGTATCAGGCTCCCGCCGGCATCCGGGCAGCTTCGGAGGGCTTCGGGCTGGTGAATATGGCTGCTGTTGGCAGCCGCGAGGATTTCGATCGCGTCCGTCCAGCTAAGTCTGAATTGATGAAGCCGATGGTGGAGCCTCCAGAGGTGATTTCGGTGGAAATGACACCGGAAGAGCAGGATGTTTATGCTCTGATGGGGGTTTCTCCTTTGGTGCTGACGGATCGCAGCGTGAAAAATCCTAAGAATGCGATCGTTTCGGTGACACTGCCGGGAGATCCTCCTAACAAGTCGCCTTTCGAGCAGCTCGAATTTGAATTTGAACCGCCCGTGCGAGCAGAGAATGTTGAGGAACAAGATTATTATCGAGAAATGTCGGCAGTTGAGCCTGTATTTTCTGAGGATAATCAGGAGGAGGAGGATGATCAGGATCAAATGTACGGCGAAAGTTCGATCGGCGACATTGATGATTTTGCCGGCCGGGAAGATGAAATCAGCGATGGGATGGACGAGTCGAATGAATGGCCAGCACCCGATGAGCCGATCGAATTGCCTCAATCCGATGATGAGCCGATCGAATCCGATCAGCCTTTGGCATCCAATGAGTCGATCGAGTCAAGCGAGTCAAGCGAATCAAGCGAATCAAGCGAACCCGAGGAGCCAGCCATCAACCGCCGCCGCCGCCGCCGCTCGTCTGCTGTTTTAGATGAGTGAAATGAAGGAAGAGGGAAGAAGGAAGAAGGAAGAAGGAAGAGGGAAGAAGGAAGAAGCAGTAGAAATTTTTACCCTCTTTCCATCTTTTCATCTCCCACTCCCGCCCTGTCCCCCACTCCTGTCT
>NZ_JADEWV010000330.1 GCF_015207455.1 Microcoleus sp. LEGE 07076 | reverse complement strand
TCTGATGGCTAATCTACTCAACAATATTCCTATACATCTTGAGCGTTGGAGCTCTTTCCCTGAAACTCCTGTGGATGCCTTTTATGCTTGTAACTCCTCCTAATTGTAAAAAACCTACACCTGTCAGCCTTAACAAGGGGGGGACAAGATTCTTCTCAAAGTCTCCCTTACTAAGGGGGATTTAGGGGGATCTAGACTCGACTATAAGCGAGATTTATTATAGGTTTAAATCTTAAGTTGATACCAATTCTAAAATCCAAAATCCAAAATCTAAAATCGAATTATGGATATTTTTGAAAGTGTTAAAATGGCTGTCACAACTTTGACGGCAAACAAACTCCGCAGCAGCTTGACGATGTTAGGAATTATCATCGGTAATGCTTCTGTAATTTCGATGATCGGTATCGGCGAAGGAGCTCAGACGTTTATTGCGGGACAAGTTAACTCTCTGGGGTCAAATTTGCTGTTTATCATTCCCGGAAGTCCTGAAGCGCAAAGTCGCCCGGTGATTCCGCCTCAGACTTTGGTTTTGGAAGATGCTCAGGCGATCGCCTCTCAAGTTCCTTCTGTCGAAGAAGTTGCACCCACTCTCAATGACAGTCAACTGGTTACTTACCGCAATAAAAACGTTTCGTCTTCTATTGTCGGGACTACTCCCGAATTTCTGTCGGTAAGAAGCTTTGATATTGCTAAAGGTCGATTTTTAAATAAACTAGATTTAGAAAGACAAGAAAATGTAGTTGCTTTGGGTTCGGAAGCTGCCGAACAATTGTTTGGCAATACACAGTCGATAGGTCAATATATACGCATCAAAAATTCCAGTTTTCAAGTGATTGGTGTCATGCAGTCAAAGGGTTCGACTTTTGGCGACAATCAAGATATGAATGTTTATTTGCCGCTGACAACGATGGCAAACCGCATTGTTGGTCGCTCGTCTCCCTACGGGACAAAGGTAACATTTATTTCGGTTTCAGTCAAAGATGAAAAGTTGATGCGGGCGGCGCAGTTTCAAATAGAAAATCTGCTCAGATTGCGCCACAATATTACTAAAGAGGATGATTTTACTGTCCGAAATCAGAAGGATCTAATGAAGACTTTGGGCAGTATTACTGGTGCTTTGACTCTGATGTTGGCTTTTGTAGCGGCAATTTCGCTGTTTGTGGGCGGGATCGGGATTATGAATATTATGCTGGTGTCTGTGACGGAACGTACTAAGGAAATTGGACTGAGAAAGGCGATCGGTGCTTCTGGGCAGGATATCTTAATTCAGTTTATGATTGAGGCTGTGATTTTGTCGGCGGCTGGTGGTGCGATCGGCACTGGATTCGGTATCGGGGGTGTGCTTTTAGTTTCTGCTTTCACTCCTTTGCAAGCTAGCGTGTCTCCAGTGGCGATCGCCCTTGCGGTTGGTGTTTCTGGTAGCATAGGCTTATTTTTTGGCATCGTACCTGCAAAACAAGCTGCTAAACTAGACCCGATTGTGGCGTTGAGAAGTGCTTAATTAGTCATTAGTCATTAGTCATTAGTCATTAGTCATTAGTCATCAGTCATCAGTCATCAGTCATTAGTCATTAGTCATTAGTCATTGGTTATTTGTGGGTTTCAATTACTACAATGCCCGATGCCCAATAACAAATAACAAATAACAAATAACCAATAACAAATAACCAATAACCAATAACTAAGTATGAATTTTATTGAAAGCGTCAAAATGGCCGGTCAAACATTGGTAGCAAACAAAACTCGCAGCAGTTTAACGATGATTGGGATGATTGTCGGAAATGCTTCGGTAATTGCGATGATTGGAATTGGAGAGGGAGCACAAAAATTTGTTGCAGGACAAGTTCAATCCCTGGGGACAAATGTATTGATCGTGAGGCCGGGAGTACCCAATGCTAGGCGAAGTTCGATCGCCAGCGCGCCTCAAACATTGATAGTAGAGGATGCTAAGGCGATCGCCACTCAAGTCCCGTCGGTGCAAGGTGTTTCAGCAGAACTCAACAGTTCTGAACTGGTTCGCTACGGTAACAAAAATGTTTCGTCTCTAATTTTTGGCACAATTCCAGAATTTCTGACAGTCAGAAATTTTGAGATGGCTAAAGGACGATTTTTGACCGAACTCGATGTCAGACAAAACAATCAAGTTGTAGTGTTAGGTTCAGAATTGGCCGAGAAATTGTTTGACAATGCTAACCCCCTCGGGGAACAAGTGCGAGTCAAAAATGTCAGCATGAAAGTAATTGGAGTATTTGCGCCCAAAGGCACATCTTTTGGTACGAATTATGATAACTCGGCTGTTGTGCCGATCGCCACAATGGCCAACCGCATTGTCGGGCGGAAATCTCCCTACGGTTTAGCTGTCACCTCGCTATTTATTTCTATTCAAGATGAGTCGAAAATGGACGCGGCTCAATTTCAGGTGGAAAACTTGCTGAGACTGCGGCACAAGATTAGCACAGAAGATGACTTTACTGTCAGAAATCAGAAAGATTTAATGGCGACAATGGGTGCGATTTCCGGGGCTCTGACACTGATGCTAACTGCTGTTGCTAGTATTTCTTTATTAGTAGGCGGAATTGGGATTATGAACATTATGCTTGTGTCCGTTAGCGAGCGGACTCAAGAAATCGGACTCAGAAAGGCGATCGGGGCTTCGCAACACGATATCTTGTTTCAATTTATTGTCGAAGCTGTAATTTTATCCGCTGCCGGAGGGATAGTAGGTACTTGCGTAGGTGTTGGCGGTATCTTGCTTGTAGGTAATTTTACGCCACTGCAAGCTGGCATTTCACCTGTGGCGATCGCCCTTGCTGTCAGCGTGTCTGGCACAGTAGGTTTGTTCTTCGGCGTTGTCCCGGCGCGTCAGGCCGCCAAACTCGACCCGATCGCAGCATTAAGAAGTGCTTAATAAATAATCGCGCAATCATACAGCCTTTCTCAGTAACATGAGGTACTCGACGGGCATAGGGCATAGAGCATAAAGCATACCTCATCACGCGATCGAACCGCTATATATTGTACTTAAGTAGATACCTCACCACGCGATCGAACCGCTATATATTGTACTTAAGTAGATACCTCACCACGCGATCGAACCGCTATATATTGTACTTAAGTAGATACCGAAATAATTACTGCAATCTTACACTTTTATTCTCACCATGTATATAAATAAAAAAATTATTAAGATTCACCACTAAAATGGTAAATACTTATCATAAATAGGGTGTTTTTACGTAAAAAAACTCTAAAAATTTATAAAAATAAGTTAAATTTAAAAAAATAATAAAGTTAAAGTCAGGGTATTTACGCAGTAAGGAGAAATTATAATAATATAAATGAGAAGCAAACAGACGCGAGCATTTATCTGTAGCGCGAGTTTTTGCTATTATTTAACCAACCGTATCTCAAAAATATCAATGGTTTCTATTACCGGTACTGCCAAATTCGACTTGCTCGAAGGAACTTCAGCACCAGACAGAATTAACGGCTTGGATGGCAACGACATAATTTACGCCAATAGCGGAGAGGACTTTCTCGAAGCAGGTTCAGGTAAAGACAAAATCTGCGGCGACCGAGGCAACGATACGATTTTAGGCGGTGCAGACGACGACATCCTCTGGGGTGGCAAAGGCAACGACCTAATTTTGGGCGACTCCGGCAACGATACGATTTACGGGGGTGCAGGCAGCGATACCGTGATCGGCGGCCCCGGCGATGACATATTTGCGATCGCCAAAAACCAAGGCGGTCCAACTTTAGCCACGGCCGACTACATCACCGACTTCGGCAGTGGCAGCGACAAAATTCAATTGCTAGACGGCCTGACATTTGAAGACCTAAACATCCAGCAAGGCACAGACGCTAACAGCAACAGTACCGTAATTCAAGACAAACTTACGGGCGAGTATTTAGCAGTATTGCCAGGAGTCAACAGCAGCACGATCGACCGATCCAACTTCACAACTCACCTGTCGGGAAACCCTGTCAGAGAGTGGAACGGAGTCATACTAAATGCAGTGCGGACAGCCAACACCCCGCCTCCGGCCGCCTCCCGCAACATGGCAATAATGCACGCAGCCATTTACGACTCTGTAAACTCGATCGGCAAAAAATACAGCCCTTACCGCGTCAGCATAGATGTACCAGCGGGCACATCAGAAGAAGCCGCTACAGCAGCAGCAGCCCACCGCGTCTTAGTCAACCTTTACCCAGCACAAGCATTCAAATTCGACGCAGCGCTGCAATCATCTCTAGAAACAATTCCCGACGGCAAATCCAAACAAGACGGCATCGCCCTCGGACAACAGGTTGCCGACCAAATTATCAGTTGGCGCAGTACAGACGGCGCGGACAAAACAGTCACGTACCAGGGCAAAACTGACCCCGGCAGTTGGGTGCCGACTCCCCCGAACTTCGCAACGCCGCTGCTACCCCAGTGGCGAGATGTGACTCCGTTTGCCATTACCAGCGCTTCGCAGTTCCGCCCGCCCGGCC
>NZ_JADEWV010000038.1 GCF_015207455.1 Microcoleus sp. LEGE 07076 | reverse complement strand
CATCTCTTTCATTGCTTACTAAAGACGTGACCGGACTCTTTCGAGTCTTTTACGTGAAGGTAGCAGGTGCGAAGCTGCTGGGAATTAGGATTCCCTTTCTAGATGACCAGTTCAGGTCGCGCGAACTTAAGTACAATTATCGAAATTCACGCCATATCTTAAAGTTTGCCAATCAGTTTTTAGAATTTGCCAATAATGCTAGGCATCATGGCCGGCATTTTCCCGAACCAAGCGATCCTAAATATGCTGTTGAAGAAGGTGAGCAAGTGCGCTTACTAGAATACCCTTCATCGGAGTTAGCTTTAGAGTTTTTAGACTCTTTTGATTTGCCAGTAAACTCATCTGGAGAGGGACAGGGTGAAAGGTATTTTCTTCAGCAGTCAGCAAACCAGGTGAAAGTCCTTTGGACTAATCCAGATGGAAACCAACGGAGACTAGAAATTTTAAATGCAGAAAAAGCTAAAGGACGCGAGTTTGAAGCTTGCGTAGCTTTTCGGATATTTGAGAATAATGGGACATCTCAATTAGAAGAGAGTTTTCAATGGTACACATTGCTAACGCGCCCTCGCTCTCGCTTATTAGTGGTAGCAACTACAGAAGAAATAGAGAGAATTGGTAGGAGGTACTTTGAATGTTGCCAAACTATTGATGCTATTGATGCGGAACAAGCTGCTAATTGGATTACTGAATTTGCGAGTGGTGTTGACGTAAGCCTGCTCAAAGATAACCCTCAAGAAACTCAAGAAAAGTTGCTGAAAGGCTGTGACAATGGGCCTCCATACTTAGATACTTATTTTGTTTTAAATTTAGCTAAAGTTGAAAGTGAAAGTCTTTACGAATGGGAGCAAAAAGCAATCAAGAGATTGCAGAAGTATTACAATGATTTGCCAAAGGAATTAGAAAATAATACTGATTGCACTAACTCTTTAAAAGAGGAGTTAAAAAATGTTACGAGTGAGAATATTTCTCTACGCTGTTTGCTGTTACGGGCAATGAACTGTTCTTGGCAAGCAGTTGAGGAAGCGTCTGGTTTTCAACATAGTAATGAGAAGGAATATAAACGTTTAGTAGAAAGTATTGCCAAAGATTTAGAACACAAAAATTTAGTCTATGAAGCAGCGCGAGTCCGTGAGAAAATAGGGAAACCTATACCAAAACATTTTCCTTTTTCTGACAAAATAGCCAATCGTTCTGGCTCTTTGGTATCGTTACTATGTCAGGCTATGCTCGATCGCCCTTTTCCAGATGCGTTAGACAAATAGACTGAAATAATTTATTGTGAAGTGACTGTAATAGAGGTAAGTTTTGAAAATGCAAAATGATTTTGAAATAGCCGGTCAACTCGATCTTCTCTCGAAAAAGATTAGTGAGGGTATCACAGGAGCTAATAAGGTGCTTGAGCAAGTAAGAAAAGTTGAGCTAGATGTATCCAGTGCGGAAAAGGCAAAAGCGGAAATAGCAAAAGTTATTGAGGTAGAGATATCCCGTGCGACAAGTGAATTTGAGCTAGAGATATCCCGTGCGACAAGCGAATTTGAGCTAGAGATATCCCGTGCGACAAGTGAAGTTCAACCAGAGATATCCCGTGCGGAAACAGCGAAAGCAGAAATCGCAAAAGTTATAGAGGTGGGGATATCCCGTGCGAAAAGTGAAGCTCTGACGCAATTAGAAGAAATTCGTGAGCTAACTGAACAGAATGAGAGTACATACAATAAATTTTTGCAAGAAAAACTAGAGTTAAATAAGCTTTATACATTATTTGAGTCTTTAATCAAGGAAATAGGGGGAGCTGCGGGTTTAAAAGAGCTGCGCCGCGAGCTTCAGGAAGGGCGCGAGGTGGCGTTTAAACTTGAGACATATCATCAGCAAGAAAACCAGAAACTGTTGTTAGAAAAAATGGCTCAACAGCAACAGCAATTTATCAGGCAAGGAAAACTGGAGCAAGAAAACCAGAAACTGTTGTTAGAAAAAATGGGTCAACAGCAACAGCAATTGATCGGGGAAGGAAAACTGGCAATTTTGATAGTCTCAGTGTCGGTTTTGTTAATTTCACTGATTAAGTGATAGTAACTGTCGGCATTTTTCCAACAGATATCTAGTAATTAAGATACTTTAGTCCAAAATATTTTACAATAGTTGTGTATTAATTGAGTTTGTATAGGTTAAAGTCGTGGCTATAAAAATTGGTTTGCTAGGTTTGGGTACGGTTGGCGCGGGAACTGCAGAGATTTTGCTCTCCCGAGACGATCGCCATTCGCTGTTGCAGGAATTGGAAATTTATCGGGTGGGAGTGCGCGATATTTCTCGAACTCGGTCTTTACAATTGCCAGAAAATGTGCTGACAACTGACCTAGAGGCGATCGCCACTGACCCGGAAATTGATATTGTAGTAGAACTGATTGGCGGATTGGAACCGGCGCGATCGCTCATTCTGAAAGCTATTGCTAGCGGCAAACACGTCGTCACCGCCAACAAAGCAGTTATCGCCCGCTACGGTAGTGAAATCTTCGATGCGGCCAACGAAAAAGGCGTTTACGTGATGTTAGAAGCTGCTGTGGGCGGTGGCATTCCGGTCATTCAAACCCTCAAACAATCTTTAGGTGCAAACCGCATCAAAACTGTGACGGGCATTGTTAACGGCACAACTAATTACATCCTGACGCGGATGCAGAGTGAAGGTGCAGACTTTGCCGAAGTGCTGGCGGACGCTCAGCAATTAGGTTATGCTGAAGCTGACCCTACGGCGGATGTGGATGGATTGGATGCGGCTGATAAAATTGCTATTTTAGCCTCGCTAGCTTTTGGCGGACGCATCAAATTAGCAGATATTCACTGCGAAGGTATCAGACAAGTTAGTGCGGCTGATATTGACTATGCCGACAAGCTAGGATTTGTGATTAAGTTGTTGGCTATTGCTGAAGAAAAAAGCCAAAGAAAAGAGCAAAACGGGGATGAAGAAGGCGAACTGCTTTCTATTCGGGTGCATCCTACTTTTGTGTCGAAGACTCATCCGCTGGCGAGTGTCAACGGTGTTTACAATGCAATTTTAGTCGAAGGAGAGCCGATCGGGCAATTGATGCTGTACGGGCGCGGTGCGGGGGCGGGCCCCACAGCTAGCGCGGTGGTATCGGATATTTTGAATGTGGCGGCAATCCTGAAAACCGAAACTGTTCCGATTCCCCATCCTTTGCTGAGTTGCTCTCATCAACATTACTGCAAAATTGCTCCAATGCAGGAACTTGTGACTCGCTTTTACGCCCGTTTTTTGACGGGGGATAGTCCGGGGGTAATTGGTAAACTCGGGACTTGTTTTGGCGATCGCAAAGTTAGCTTAGAATCAATTGTGCAAACGGGGATTCACGGCAATTTAGCAGAAATTGTGGTGGTGACTCACGATGTTCGGGAAGGGGATTTTCAGCAAGCGCTTGATGAAATTCGGGCGATGGAAGCAGTCGATAGTATTGCTAGCACGCTGCGAGTTTTGTAATGATTTCACAAGGTTCGATTGTTCGGACTTTAGTCCTTCTTTTTCTGAGGATTAAAGCACAATTAACTAGCCGTAGGGTGCGTCAGTTGGAAAAAAATAAATTTTTGGTAGCAACCTGAAGACTGACGCACCCTACAAACTACTACAATTAACTAGCCGTAGCGTGCGTCAGTTGGAAAAAAATAAATTTTTGGTAGCAACCTGAAGACTGACGCACCCTACAAACTACTACAATTAACTAGCCGTAGGGTGCGTCAGTTGGAAAAAAATAAATTTTTGGTAGCAACCTGAAGACTGACGCACCCTACAAACTACTACAATTAACTAGCCGTAGCGTGCGTCAGTTGGAAAAAACTCAAATTTTTGGTAGCAACCTGAAGACTGACGCACCCTACAAACTGCGAGTTTTGTAAGGATTTCACAAGGTTCGATCGTTCGGACTTTAGTCCGCAAGAAGAAGGACTAAAGTCCGAACAATCGAACCTTTTTTAGATTGTTTTTAGTTTAGTATGGATCGATGAAATTGGATTTTGTAGATCGCCCTACAGGAAGGCACTTGCTAGATTACATCTACGAAAAGTTTGCCAAACCCCAACTGCACGATACTTTCAAACCCACCAATCCCTCAATTTATGTTCGGCACGGAGAGGGGCAAGTTGTTGATGGAAATTATACGGTAGAAAAAGTCTTTGAAGACTCTCGTACTGGTTTTTATGCAGAAAGTCGGCTTCGGGTTTCTGGCAATAATCCGGCGGTGCTGGTGATTCGCGGATACGGTTCGTGGTATCCTTTCGATCGCGTTTTGGAAGATACGCCAGATGTATTTATCGCCAAAGTAGAACGCCAGTTAAAATCGGCGGAAACTTCAGGTGCTATTGATTGGATTAAGCAGCAATTTACCAGCGGAAATCCAGCAGATGTAATCGGAGAAAGTTTGGGCGGCAAAGTTGCTCAGCAAATTGCAGCAAAATACCCGGATTATATTAGCTCCACTGTTACTTTTAATTCTTTGGGCGTTTCGGAAAAGTTAGCTGAAACTTCCACCGCTAAGAATGTTTTTCACTACTTTACTTTAGGCGAAAGGTATGCTTTCTGGGCAAATGAAGGTGATTACATTCCGGGAAAGATTTTTGTGATTTCTGGGAAAGGGAAAAACTGTTGTTATAAAGTAGAAGAGGCGATCGTCCGAACGGCTCATTTTGAACGCAAGTTTCGCAAAAGACGAGTCCTGCTGCTAATATTGGCTCAGTGGCTGTTGTTAAATCGGCATAATGCGATCGTCCTCAACAAGAAAAAGCCGATAGTCGTTGAGATCGATCGCGCGCAACTCCAAATTTTCCGAAAAAGCCGCTTTGTTTAAACTCACACAGAATTGCTTCAGCTAGCAGATGGCTGATTTTCCCGCGCTGCGGCGGCGAGTACGAGACAAAGTGCTGCGATCGCTTTTTCCCATTCTTCCTTAACTGCGGGGGGTTGAACCTCATCGAAGGCGCTAACTAAGCGAGGAATCGATCGATCTAATGCCTGTCTGGGAATTGATTTGTGCAATTCAACTAAACGAGTTAAACTTTCTTCATTGTTCAAAAAACCCACTACCCATTTTGTGGTATGTTCTGGACTATCTGGGACATTTTTAATTCCCAATTCTGTTTGCAACCAATCATAAAAAGCTGGTAGTTTTTGGGATAATACAGTTCTAGCAGTAGGCAAACTTTCTTTAAGCAAAGCAGTATCAAGACTTCCCAAGAGTTGATTGAATTCCGGTAAATCCAGCAAACTGGTTAATGGAAGTGAAAGCAGGGCTTCGGAAGCATCAGGGGATAAATTTAAAGTCCGCGAAAATGTTGGCAACATTGGAAAGTCTCTCAGAAAGATGATGCTTTCACTATGCCAGTAACGCACTGCAATGAATATGAGCTACCTCATATTAGCTGAATAGGTTCGATCGTTCGGACTTTAGTCCTTCTTTGTTGCGGACTAAAGTCCGAACGATCGAACCTATATAGGAAGCTATATTTGAATATTTTAAACAAATTCTCCTTTCGCCACCATCACTACTTTACCTCCCACCAAAACTTCTATTTCTTCATGATTTTTTTGAGCTTTCAACAACAGCAGTGAAGGTCTACCAATTTCATAACCTTGTTCGACTCTCACATCAATTTTTGCTTCCCCGCAATCAGCATATTGTACCAAATATCCAGCCAAACAGCCATTGGCACTCCCCGTCGCCGGATCTTCGGGAATTCCTAAGGAATGGGCGAAAACTCGGACGTTCAAATCATTAATGTCGCTGTAAGTTTCTGGGCAGAATATCAAAATTTCTTTGGCTTCGGTGGTATTAATTAGTTCAAAATATTTATCTAAGTTGACTTGAGCTTTTTTGACGGCTGCGAGGGTTTTTAACGGTACAATGATAAACGGCACTCCCGTAGAAACTTCTTGAATAGGGAATCTAGAATCTATTTCATCTACTTCTAAATTCAGCACGCCTGCGAGAGTTTCGGTTGGCAAAACTTGACCTAATCTTGGCGGGTTTTGTCGCATCCATAAAATATCTGCGAATTCGTTGCGATAATTAAAAGTAACTGGAATTTGACCCACGGCTAAATTGAGAATTACTCGATCGACCTTTTCGCCAATTATCTCTTGCTGCAACACAAACGCAGTCCCCAAAGTCGGATGACCGGCAAACGGCAATTCCTTCTTGGGCGTGAAGATACGCACGTCGTAGCCGTTATTTCGCGGCTCGGGCGATCGAATAAACGTGGTTTCCGAATAATTGATTTCCTTCGCTATCAGTAGCATTTCTGCCTCTGAGAGTTCGGCAACTCCCGCACCACAAAATACAGCTAGCTGATTGCCAGCATATTTTGACTCGGCAAACACGTCAACTATATAAAAATTCATAATTTTCTCCTTTAATCATAGTTTGCAGTCAGGACTTTGGTCATTGCGATCGCTTCGCTTCCCTCGCAATGACTACAAAAATGGTTTGTAGTCAGGATTTTATATTTATTGGTGTCCGCTTAAGACTAAAACCATTTTGATCTCTCGTTTGTAGCCGAGGCCCGATCCCCCTAAATCCCCCTTAAGAAGGGGGACTTTGATAACTTCCAGTCCCCCCTTAAGAATGGCGACTTTGATAACTTCCAGTCCCCCCTTAAGAATGGCGACTTTGAGAAGACTCCAGTCCCCCCCTTCTTAAGGGGGGGCTAGGGGGGATCGGACCGAATCCTCATAACTTGCTACTTCAAACAGCGAATTGCCTGCAACATTCCCCTGGCTTTATTCAGAGTTTCTTCATATTCCATTTCTGGGTTAGAATCAGCCACCAAACCAGCACCGGCTTGCACAGAAACCGAATGTTTATCACCACCTAAAGAACGAACAACCATAGTCCGAATCGCGATCGCACTATTCAACTGTCCCTCAAAATCATAATACCCGTAAACCCCAGAATACGGGCCACGACGGCAACCTTCCAACTCGTGCACAATTTCCATCGCCCGAATCTTCGGAGCACCGCTAACCGTACCCGCAGGAAAACCAGCTTTCAACAAATCCCAAGCCGTTTTATCCTCAGCCAATTCTCCGATTACATTGCTCACAATGTGCATCACATGAGAATAACGCTCAATTCCCATCAATTCATCAACTTTGACAGTACCGCTGCGGCAAACTCTGCCTAAATCATTTCTGCCCAAATCAACTAACATCACGTGTTCCGCAATTTCTTTCGGATCTTGCAGCAATTGAGCCGCCAAAGCATCATCTTCTTGAGGAGTTTGGCCGCGGCGGCGCGTACCCGCAATCGGCCGCAAAGTTGCGATCTTTTTGCCATCAGCAGTATTTTCTGCCTTCACCATAATCTCTGGACTAGAACCGATAATCTGCCAATCTCCGAAATTAAAATAAGCCATGTACGGCGAAGGATTGATCAAGCGCAAAGAACGGTAAAGTGCAAAAGGATCGCCGCTGTATTCAGCCTCCAGCCGCTGGGAAATCACAACCTGAAAAATATCTCCCGCTTTGATATAATCCTTAGCTTTTAAGACATTGGCACAATATTTTTCAGGTGTAATATTGCTGGTGTAAGCCAATTCTGTATTGTCTGTTGTGGGAGGGGCATCTTGTGTGGAACGGGCATCTTGCCCGTTGCCGGGAGGAGTCCATTTTATCAGAGTTGATTGCTGGGAAAGCGGCGATTGCAGCTTGTTGACTAACTGAGAAACACGATCGCACGCTTGGCCGTAAGCATCAGCCAAATCAACGCCAACCTCCCGCAAATCCGCATAAGCCACAGCCCAAATTTTCCGTTTCACCTGGTCAAAAATCAGCAAATTGTCAACCTGCATCCACAACCCATCCGGCAAATCTTTGTCTCCAGCCGGATACACAGGAACTCGCGGTTCTATCCACTTAATTAACTCATAACCCCAAAAACCGAATAACCCGCCAATTCCTGACGGCAACTGTGGCAATTTCACCGGTTTGTAGGGTTCCAAACACTCAGTCAAAACCGCAAACGGATCGCCCGTAAATACTTTTTGGGAACCGTCGCGGTAAACTTGAGTTGTACGATCGCCCCTAGCCTCCAAAATCCACAGCGGATCGCACCCTAAGAAACTATAACGCCCGAGTTTCTCCCCACCTTCCACCGACTCCAGCAAAAAACTGTAAGGTTGACCGGCACACACCCGATACCACGCTGACACCGGCGTATCCAAATCAGCAACCCATTCTTGATACACGGGGACAAAATTGCCTTGTTTCGCCAGTGAAGAGAATTGTGAGAAATCGGGAAACATCATATATATATAACTTAGCTATACAATCAATAAACAAAAGACGGAAACCAGCATCCCTCGGGCGATTGGTACTCGCCAACAGCCATCACCGCCATCGGCTTGACGGCGCGCAGCCCTTGTTGCAAACACCAGCGAAACAAACTTCCATACCTCAGCGGCAAGTGAAAAGCTAGCACTTCATCGGAACTGTACGCAGCAGCCCCCAACAGCAAAACCTGCATATCTGCCTCGGTTTTGGCGGCGCTGTGACCCAAAGTGGACACCGCACAAGTATAAGCCACAATCCGACCTTGCTGGTACGCAACTAACGGACAATAATTATTTAGGGCGTATTCAATGTCGGAAGTTCGATCGCACCCACACAGTTTTTCGCACAAAGCCACACATTCGCCCACATCCTCTCTAGCCATCGGCCGCACCTCAAACCCTGACTGTGGCGGGCTGTGAAACTTCCCCTCCATTAACACGAAAGGTTCCTTCACCTCAAAACCCAGAGAGGCGTAAAGCGACAGCGCAGCCAGATTAAAAGATTCTTGCACCAAACGGATGCCCAGAGCGTCCTGTCCCCGTTCCAGCAAAGCTTTCATGATTTGCCGTCCCGTCCCTTTTCCTTGAAAAGTGCGATCGACACTCACAGGGCCAATCCCGCGAATCGGGTTGCGTTCGTCCATAAAACCGCAGCCGACAACCGCACCGTCACTCTCGGCTACGATGCCAAAAAATGACGGGCTGTCGATCAAAATATCGGTAATTTCTGTGGCAAAATCCAGTGTGGGAAAATCTGTCGGGAACTGATGGCGATCGGAAATACCTTTAAAAGCTTCATAATTAATGCGAGCGCAAACATCGATATCCCGATGAGTTGCTCGCCTGATTACCAGATTCATGGTTAATCTAATTATTAATTTTTATTAAATTTTAATTGTATTTGAAGTTTGCAGTGGCGATTGGGCGATCGAGAAAAAGCTTCTGCCGTCCAAGCGCTACTACAAACTAAAAAATGCAGGCTGAGCTTTTCAGGAAATACTACCCGAAAACAGCTCAGCAATTCGCTAAAAACCTAAACTTCGTAGGTCTTTTTACCGGTAAACTTCACCTTGATCGGATCGGGATTGCTGCCAATATTGCGGTCAATCTTACCGTTGTAAGGACGACCTTCGTTCACCTTCTCGGGGAACACGCCATCCTTGGGATGCAGGTACTCATTAGAACCGTCGGGAAACACGCGGTAAATTTTGTAGTTCGAGATTTTGAATTTCGCCCGCAGTTGCTGGCCGCCCAAAGCGATGCACTGCTCCTTCCGGGGCAGATACAGCAAGTTGTCGCCTTGACGCATAATTGCAGCGCCACCCGTCGGCATTTCAAACACCTGCTCCTTGGGGCTAGTCCAAGTGATAGCATACTTCTCTTCAACTAGCGCCTTGGTCAGCAAGCCGCCGGTGCTGCCGCCGAAGATTGGGGGTTGTCCAGTCAGTTCTTCTGCCATAGATATATCCAAAGGATTTTTAGGGCATCCTATCATCCAGACTGCACGCTGTTCTCGAAATTGTAAGGAAAATTAACAGTTTGTTGGCGATCGATCTTTTCTGATAATTGCTAATTAGTATTTAATAATTGATAATTGGTAACTTTCACCCAACGCCAGAAAACAGAATAAACAAGCAGGAATCAATAAAAAAGCAGCATAAAAAACAGCTTTTCGTTGGGTGGTTGTGGCGCACCTTACCCCCCTAAGTTAAGAACAGGCTCTCCGGCCTGTTCCACAAAATCGACTTCTTCCTTCTTGCTTCGGCTATAAGTCCTAAGTCAAGAACCAATTAGGATCGTAGCCGCGCGGAATTTTACTCAAAGCAGTCCAAGTTTGTCTGTTGACAATCCCCTCAGCCGGAATCCCAAAGCTTTTTTGAAATGCCCCAACAGCAGTCTCCGTCAAACTATAAAATTTGCCGTCAATTTTGCCGTTGTAGTGCTGGGAAACCGTAAGAACTTGCTGAACAGTAGTGACTGCTTCCCCAGAACTGCCGAATCTGAGTACCGGCATATTAACTGGAGAGTTGGTATAAAGCCCCTGCCAAGTCAGCGGCCCGACAATGCCGTCCGGCGACAAAAAAACCCGAAACTGAAACAGCTTCACAGCAAATTCAACTGCTTTGTTAAAAATTCCTGCTTCAGGCTGCCGATAAACCCGCAACTTGGTTAGCAGTTGTTCGAGTTCCAATACCGCTTGACCTTGAGAACCTAATTGCAGTTGCGGATTGTTGGCGATACCTTCGCTATAATTCATCTGAGTTGTAAGTGACATAATCAATTTCGTAACCTCTAGGTTGGAGTATTCTATTTGCAAATAAGTTTTTCCGGGCGAAACATTTGCATTCTCAACTTTTCGCGAATCAACACTGGCGCCTGCTGTGTCTCAACAGATTCGATCGACTTTTACCATCTCAAGACCTATGCACCTTCTGACTTAATTCTCGCAAGCTATCCCTAGCGCCAAACCCTAAATTTTGCCTAAACACTGGGTTTGACATAGCAAGCGCGTCCTGAATCTGCTTCGATACTTTCAATCCTAAAGCCGAACACCGCCCGACCGCATCACCTGTAAGGTCGATCTGATAGGGTGAGGGTTGAGGGTGAGAAGATGGGCGCAGGCGAGGTGGGTTCTGCGCTGAAAACTTTTCTGCGTTAAGTAGCTTTTGGGGTGCGGATACATTAGACTTCATGCAAAAATAGTTAGGATCGACTAGAAGCCATCCCACAAAAATCTTTTTTTCTTGTGGGACCTTGTTCTGAGCATCGTCCCAAAATTTGATTAAAAGCGCGATCGACTTGTAGGGTGCGTCAGACTGGGTTATTGAACGATTATCGAGGATTGGGGTCTGACGCACCCGCTCTTGACTACTTAGTAGGATCGTGAATTAAATAATTTACACATCCCACAAGAACAATAAAAATGGTAAGTTATTTAATTCTCATGCCTGGTGCGTAAGTCGTGAAAAAGAGTTTTTAGGTAAGTAATTTCCCCAGGGTGCATCCAACAGCGAGAGTTTACACGTAAGTAAAGTGTCCAGTTCGTACCCGACAATCAGATTTTTTTATGCAAGTAAACTACGCGCGATCGACTCGTACAAAAACAAAGTATTTCTGCGATTGCTTTCCCAAACTCGCAATTACCCGGTATTTACAGCGTATTCCCTGTAGATGAAGTACACGCTGTCTCCTAGCCTGGTTTCTTTACAGTTATCGCCCCTCAACTGATGGGTGTTCAAAAAACCCGGTTTCACGCGTACTGCATCTACAGGGAATATTCTGTATCTACTCGGTAACTTTTTCTGATTAATTTTTAATGAGCTTAATTCACGGCGATCGGCGCGATGTTGTAATTTTTGATTTTAAGCCTGTAAAATTTACACCGCAGAAACCAAAAATCAAGGGTGTCAATTGCTCAGTCGATCGACTTATAACAAAAACTGTAAATACGTAAGTAGTTTTTAAATTGTGCGATCGATCGCTACATCGCTCAAACCAGCTTGTTGTCTGCTGGGCGATCGCCATTCATCTTCGATCGAGATGTATAATTAGAGAATAGGGACTTGATTGTAAACTAGGAAGGAGCGACTATGCTGACAACTTCAGGAATTTCTGGTTACGACTTACAAGAACTGATTCACCAAGGAACTAACACAGTTATTTACCGAGCAAAATCCACCTCTGAAAAACAGCCCGTCATTCTCAAAATCTTAAATATTGACTGTCCTACAATCGAACAGATTGCCCGTTTCAAACACCAATATCTGATCGCACAACATCTCGATTCTCAGTATATTATCAAAGCTTATCGACTTGATACTTTTCAAGAGCGCTTAGTATTAGTATTAGAAGATATTGGAGGGGTCTCCCTAAAAAAATGGATAAACACCCTAGACTACCGATTAAAATCTGCTGACAACAAAGCAAATAATCCACCAGCGACGGCCACCAATTACCAATTATCTATTCGCAAATTTTTAAGCACAGCCGTGCCTTTGACCAAAGCTTTGATATCTTTGCATCAAAATCAAGTCATTCATAAAGATATTAAACCTGACAACATTATCATAAATCCCCAAACAAAGCAAATAAAAATTGCTGATTTTAGCATCGCTTCGCGGTTAAAAAAAGAACAAACAGACTTAAAAAATCCCGATCGCCTAGAAGGAACCCTAGCATATATGTCGCCCGAACAAACTGGGCGCATGAACCGCGCCGTAGACTACCGCAGCGATTTCTACTCTCTCGGCGTCACCTTTTACGAACTGCTGACAGGACAATTACCGTTTACCAGCAGCGATCCCTTAGAAATAGTACACTGTCACATTGCCAAACAACCCCTTCCCCTGCAGCAATTCAACCCACAAATTCCCCCTGTTTTAATCCAAATAGTGGCAAAACTCATGGCAAAAAATGCCGAAGACAGGTATCAAACAGCCACAGGATTGTTAGCAGATTTAGAACGCTGCCAAAATGAAATCGAAAATTCAGGGACAATTTCCAACTTTCTTCCCGGACAACTGGATACCCTCAGTCAGTTGTCAATCCCTCAGAAACTCTACGGACGAGAAACGCAAATAACACAACTATTGCAAGTGTTCGATAAAGTCAGCAAAGGCAGCGGTCAAATTGTCCTAGTCAGCGGCTATTCCGGCATCGGTAAATCTGTATTCGTGCATGAAATCATCCCCAATATAACACAGCAGCGCGGCTATTTCATTTCGGGTAAATTCGACCAATTTAAGCGCAATGTTCCCTACGCTTCTTTCACTCAAGCTATGGGTAACTTAGTGCAGCAAATTTTGATGGAAAGCCCAACTCAGCTAGCAGAATGGCAAAAAATATTACTCAACGCTTTGCAGAAAAATGCCAAAATTGCGATCGATGCCGTCCCGGAACTAAAGTTGATTTTGGGCGAGCAACCAGACGTACCCGAACTCGGCGCTATTGAATCTCAAAACCGCTTCAACCGAGTCATGCAGCAGTTAGTTCAAGCAATTGCCACTGTTGAACATCCCTTAGTAATGTTTCTTGATGACTGTCAGTGGATGGATGCTGGAACAGTCAATTTGTACAAAAAAAATTGCGTCGAAAAAAACCCTTACTTGCTGCTAATTCTTGCTTATCGAGATAATGAAGTAAGTCCGACGCATCCGTTTATGCTGGCGAACGAGACAATTCGGAAAACTGGAATTAGCCTGACAAGTATTGAGCTTAAGCCCTTAGCAATTGATGATATAACTCGATTAGTTTATGAGACATTGAATAGTTCTGTTCTAAAAGCGACATCTTTGGCTGAATTGCTGCGAGAAAAAACTCACGGCAATCCGTTTTTTGTAAAGCAATTATTGAGATTTTTGCATGAGCAAAAATATCTGACATTTAACCTAGATTCTGCCGAGTGGGAGTGGGACATTCCAAAAATTAAGCAGCAGGATATTTCCGAAAATGTGGTAGATTTAATGGTCAGAAAAATTCAATATTTGTCAGTAGAAACTCAGCAAATTTTACAGTTTGCTGCTTGTATTGATAACCAATTCAGTCTGGATATATTGTCAGTAGCGAGCGAACAATCTTTGAGTAAGACAGCACAAAATTTGTGGGAAGCGCTGGAAGTAGGCTTGATTTTGCCTGTAGGCGATGCCTATCGAGTACCGCAAGTATTTGAGCAGCAGGAATTAAAAAAATTGCCAAAAATAGCTGACAAAGTGCGCTACAAATTCTTGCACGATCGGGTTCAACAAGCCGCTTATGTGATGATTCCTGACTCGCAAAAACAATCCGTGCACTGGAATTTGGGACGTTTGTTGTTGCTTTCTAGCAATGAATCTGAACGTCAAGAACGAATTTTTGATATTGTCAATCATTTGAACTTTGCTCGCGAGTTGATTGTTAAAATTGAAGAAGTTTATGAATTAGCAGAATTAAATTTCCAAGCAGGGAAAACGGCTAAAGCTGCTTCGGGTTTTGAAGATGCGCTTACTTTTTTCAAAGCTGGGTGCGACTGTTTGCCAGTGTCGAGTTGGCAAGATAATTATGCTTTGAGTTTGAAATTATATTTAGAACTGGGTGAAGCGGAATATTTAAATGGCAATAATGATGCAGCTTTAGCAATTTTTGACTGGATTTGGCCGCAAACTCAAACTTTGTTAGAACAGTGTTCGATCGCAGAATTAAAAATAACTTGTCTGCGGATGAAGAATGATTTATCTGCGGCTTATCAGTTAGGGATTGAAACTTTAAATTCTTTGGGGATTGAAATTGAACCGTACCCTGATGATGATTTTCTAGCCCGAGAATTAGCGGAGACGAAGAGGATGATTGGCAGATCGATCGACCGATTGGCAGGTTTACCTGAACTTACCGATTCGCTGCAACTCGTCGCCCACAGGCTTTTGAAAGAACTTTTCCCGATCGCCTATTTTACCAGTCCCAACGCTCAATATCTCTGCGCGATGAAGTTTGTGCAAACGAGCATTCTGTACGGCAATTCCCAATTTTCTGCCTTTGGTTACACTTTGTACGCCTTTACTTTGGTGAATAAATATCGCGAAATAGAGGCTGGCTGCGCCGCCGGGAAACTGTCGCTCAATCTTTACGAACGCTGGGACAATAAAGAGTTAGGTGCTTGTATTTTCCATATGTGGGGGGCTTTAACTTTACATTACATGAAATATATTGATGAGTGCAAGCCTTTTATGCTAAGAGCCTTCACTAGCGGTTTAGAAACAGGTGCTTATCAGTGGTCGGGATATGCTTCGATTAATTATCTGTGGGTCAGCTTTTTTGGCAACGAATCTTTGGCGAAAGCTGCGGAAATTGCTGATAAATTTATTCCCGCGATCTCAAAGGTCGATCGCAATATGTTAGCTTATCACTTGCTGACCAAAAATGCGATCGCCCAACTCACTGCCCCAACAGAAACCGCCCCACAGCCGGAAACCTTCATCGACGAACACCAGCTTTTAGAATTTGCCAGATCCTCTGCCGATCTCACCACGGCTTTTGTAATTTATCTTTACAAGCTCGCCCGGGCTAATTGGTTTGGCGAGGTCGATCGGGCATTAGAATATGCTCTGACAGGCGCGGAATTTTTGAAAGGCGGTGCCGGTCATTTTGTCAATCCGGTTTTTTGTTTCCATCACGCGATCGCTTTAGCTGCTGCTTGTACAAATGCGAGCGATATCGAGTCCAAACTCTACCGCAAACAGCTCAAAATTAGTCTCGACAAGTTTCGAGATTTGGCAGAACATTCCCCAGCAAATTATCTGCACAAATATTCATTAATTCAGGCAGAAATCGCGAGGTTGTCAGGAGACAGCTACACAGCAGCAAAACATTATGATTGGGCGATCGCCTCCGCCCTCAAATATGGCTTCGTCCAAAATGCTGCCCTAGCAAATGAATTAGCTTCCCGATTTTATTTAGCAGAAAATCGTTACAATCTAGCCAAAATATATCTCAATGACGCTCGCTTTTGCTATATCGAGTGGGGTGCAACTGCTAAAGTTCATCAATTAGAACAATCTCATCCAAATTGGTTTAACGCGATCGGCAACGATCAGATAACGATAGCTACAACTGCGAGTACAGCGACTGATGCCAATATTTTTGATTTGAGAACAGTAATCAGAGCCTCCCAGGCTATTTCTAGCGAAATTGTCTTAGAAAAACTGTTAAAAAAACTGCTGAATATTATTTTAGAAAATGCAGGTGCCGAAACCGGGTGTATTCTTTTAGAACGAGACGGGTACTTGTTCGTTGAAGTGTCGGATAGCGACTATCATAATTATGCAAAACTTGAACAATTGCCCCCAGTCAACAATAACAGCCAAGTTCCTCTTGCTATCGTCAATTACGTGGCGAGGACTCAGGAAGCGCTGGTACTAATCGATGCAAGTCAAGAAATACTTTACCAATTTGATAGCTACATTCAAAATTATCAACCGAAGTCGGTTTTGTGCGCGCCAATTATTTATCAAGGCAAGTCGATCGGTATAGTTTATTTAGAAAACAACTTGCTGCCAGGAGCCTTCACTTACGAAGGCTTGAACCTTTTGGAAATGTTAACCGCACAAGCAGCAATTGCCATTGCAAATGCGCGTTCCTACGCGGGGGAACAAGAGAAATCCCACCAGTTAGCTGAATCCCTAGAAAATCTACAAAAATCCCAAATCGAACTCGCCCAAAAAGAAGAAGAGTACCGCACTATTTTTGAGAGCGTAGCAGACGGACTTACCTTAGTAGATTTGGAAACAGGAAAATTTGTGGCAGTCAACCCGGTAGTCTGCGAAATGTACGGTTATTCTGGGGAGGAGTTTTTGAGCTTAAGTTATCTCGCTCTCCAGCACCCAAATTACGTACATCTGTTCGATGAGTTTATCGAAACCATCATTTCGCGCCAGGAATTTTATTGTCAAACTGTGGTGCGGCGAAAAGACGGTACAGAATTCGCTCTCGAAATCAGAGCAAAGTTTTTTGAATACAAAGGGAAACCCCATGCTTTGTCAATTGGTCGCGATATCAGCCAGCGCAAGCAAGCGGAACAAGCTTTAAAAACCTCAGAAGCTCGACTGAGAGAGAAGGCGGAAAATTTAGAAGCGATACTGATCGAACTGCAACAAACTCAAGCACAATTAGTTCAAACTGAAAAAATCTCGCAACTCGGACAACTGGTTGCTGGAGTTGCTCACGAAGTGAACAATCCTATTGGCTTTATTTCAGGGAACTTGCACCACGTTGAAGAATATATTGCTGATTTAATTAATTTGGTGAATCTTTATCAAAAAACTTTTCCCGAACCGGGAGCTGAAATTGAAGAGGAAATTGCAGCCATCGAGTTAGAGTATCTATTAGCTGATTTGCCCAAAACTGCGAAGTCAATGAAGATGGGAATAGATCGCATCCGCGACATTATGCAGTCTCTCCGCAACTATTCGCGCACCGACAGTGTGGAAAAAAAAGCAGTTGACATCCACGAAGGTCTGGAAACTACTTTAATGATTTTGTCTCACCGGCTCAAGGCAAAGCATAACAGACCGGCGATTAAAATTATTAAAAATTACGGTAATTTACCAAAAATAAAATGCCATCCTGGGCAAATTAATCAAGTATTTATGAATTTGATTGCTAATGCGATCGATGCTTTGGAAGAATCCAATGCGGGCAAAACTTACGCAGAAATTGAAAAAAATCCGAATACTATTACAATTTCTACGCTGGATCTTTGCCAGAAACAACCGGAAATCGCCGACAGGATTGTGATTCGGATTGCTGACAACGGGCTGGGAATGGCGGAATCAGTCAGAGAAAAATTGTTTAGGGCATTTTTTACAACGAAAGCAGAAGGCAAAGGTACGGGATTGGGACTGTCTATTTGCTATCAGATAGTGACTGAAAAACATGGGGGAACTTTGGAATGTTTGTCATCGCTAGAATGTGGCACTGAGTTTGCGATTAGTCTGCCGATTTAGGGGAGTCATGAATCATTGGTCATTAGAAATGAGAATTAAATAACTTACCATTTTTATTGTTCTTGTGGGATGGGCTATAGAGCCCATCCCACAATTATGTGTAAATTATTTAATTGGCGATCCTTAGTTATTGGTGATTAGTTATTGGTGATTAGTATCGTGGATTAAATAGGGTTTGGTGATTTAACCAAAAACCTAGATAACTCAATGGATCGAGAGGGATCACAAGTGTAGGAGGTGCAAGGAATAAGCTTTTAAACCATCAAAAGTCAATCACTTTCAACTTTGATTACTGACTATTCTTACCTTCTATAATTCCGACTTCTGACTCCTGACTCCTACCCTTAACGAAAAGACTTTTTCACCAAGCCCTAAATAATTTCCATTTTTCCTGTGGGGTGGGCGAGACGCCCATCCCACAAGAACAATCACCCATTGCAAGATCGGACGTACTGTTTCAACCGCCCGGTCTTCTAAACAATTGGAATAGTAAAATGAAATTCGCTTCCTCGGTCTTTTCCTGGGGAATCTACCCAAATTTTACCGCCCCAGCCGGCAACAATTTGCTTGCAAATTGCTAATCCCAAACCGGTACCGCCGGCGCTGCGCCGCAATGCTCCTTCTTCTTGATAAAATCGATCGAACACTACTTTCAAACTATTGGCCTCGATTCCCCGCCCCGTATCCGCTACGAGCACTTCCACCATCGCAGAACCGTTGAAGAACGCTCGCACTGTGACGCTTCCGGGCGGTGCGGTGAATTTGCAAGCGTTGTCTAGCAGTTTGGACAGTACCTCCACCAACCATTCGCCGTCTGCTTGGACTAATGGCAATTCTGCAGACACTTCGGTGATAATTTCCGGTAACTGCCGATCGAGTCCGCTGCGGGACCGCACGCTGCTGAGGGCAAAGTCAACGCATTCTTGCAGTGTCAGCGATTCTACATTCCATTTAACTCGCCCGCTTTCTAAGTGAGAAAGTGTTAAGAAATCCTGCACCAGTTTCCGCATTCGATCGGCATCGCCTAGGGCTGTTTCTAACATAATTTGTCGCAATTCTTGGGGCATATCTGGCTCCGAGTTCAAACTTTCTAGACAGACTTGAATGGTTGAAAGTGGTGTGCGGAGTTCGTGTCCTGTGATGGCAATTAGATTGCTGCGAGTGCGGTCTAATGCTTCTAATTGTTGGTTGAGTTCTTCTAAGTGAGCGTAGGTTTCGGCTTGAATTAAGGCTGCTCCGAGTTGGGTGGCGATCGCCTCTACGAGAGCAATTTCGTCTTCTTCCCAAGGCGAAGTTGAGCGGCACTGCTGCATTTCCACCATGCCCAACACCCGCCCCTGATAAAGCACCGGCACCATTAACCAAGAGACAATTTGCCAATTTGTGACAATTCTATCCAATAATTTTGTATTGACAATCAGCGAGTTTTGTGATGTGTCTTGGATGTAAACTCGTTCTTGCCGCGCTACCGCGTCGCTCCATATGGGATTTTCTTGTAAAGGCCAAGTCTGATTTAGTAGAGAACTAGTACCCGGACGCAAAAATTCGCGATCGATTTTTGCCGACACATCTGTGGCTTTGCAGCGATAAATCAAACAGCGGCTGGCTGACAAAGCTGTTCCCAGTTCTTGTACTGCGACTTCGACGATTTCTTGCGGGTTGAGAGACTGCCGCATTGCCGTTGTAATTAAGTTTACCAGGCGTTCTTTGCGTTCTTGGGCGGCGATCGCGCTGTATGCTTTCAGAAGTTTGTGCTGGCCTGCTTGCAAGTAGGTTACCAAGCGTTCGGCAAAAGCGTCGCTCAATTTGGGATTGGGAATTTTTGAGTTTTTTGGCGCACTTTTGTCGGGTTTTGCGCCTTTTTCAGCGGCGGATTTCCTCGTTTTTTTCGGTGTTTTGACGAGCTTGTAAGTTGTGCGCGCTCGATCGATCTTTTCGGCCAATTCCGGGCGATATTTGACAATTTTATCGAGCAACAATTCCGCCGCTTTGCTGCTGACCTCGCGATCGAACGTCCAAATTCCCTCAAATCTGCGAGCTTGATCCATCAACACTAGCTCGAGATCGTCCTCGTTTTCCAGAGGCACAATTTTTTCTTGACAAATCAGACAAGTTGAGTAGTGTTGCCCCAGCACCACTAAATGCCACTCTTGGCTTAACCCATCTTCCGGCGCAAACGCCACATTTTCGTGACATTCCGAGGAATTTTCAAACTCAGTTTCCGGTGCTGCGAGCACGTATACCTGAGAAGATCGATCGGCAATTAGCCGGTAGCGGTGAGCTTCCTGGCGGTAGAATCGCTCTCGCTGAAAGCTAGCAATCACTAGCGGTTCGTCGTTGGAGTCCGCCAAAACCAAATCTTCCATCGCGTGAGACAGCGCTGTCATGGAAGATTTGAAATAAATTTGTGCCCGCAGGTGGGGCAAAGCTTGCAGAAGTTCTGTTAGTAGCGAAATAGGGACGATCATCTAGCCTTAAGCGTGCATTTTTGCCGATGACAAAACCGGAGCGATCCACCATAAGTTGAGATCGATCCCTTTCCAGTATCTCTCAAAAGTCGCTACTAATTGGCCGTTAACGACAAACTAACCGCCAATTATTTTTTCAGGGCGATCGCCCGCCAGTATAAATGCTGCGAATGTGATTAAATCAGGCCAGTTCGCCCCCTTCGTCGCTGCCGCCCGGAGATGATTTGTAGAGAGCATCTAATTGTTCGCGGGCGTCTTGCACAGTCAGCGAACGCATCACTAACAGCGGCTCGTTGACAACGTTTCCGTATTCGTCTAAAAGTTCTGGATGAGGTACAGCTTGAGAGCGAGAATAGGATGCGTAGCGATTATTTGCCCTGAATTGTTGAGGGCGCTGCGACTCCATACCTACCGTAACTAGACTGCGGATTAAGTTACCGACTGCCAGAAAAGCCAGAACGGTGAAAGCTAAAATATAAAGCAGATGTAACATGATATTTTCCTCCGGGCTAAACAGCCACACAGCAGTTTACAAATGTGTTTCAGCAAGTAGTAATAACTTATTAACTGGAAATCTGTTTGAACTTGTCAAGCGGCCCGCGACATTTCCTGATGTTTCGGATTTAGCTCTAAGTTTAACTTGAACTCGCTTCCTTATTGTTTAGGAGGAGTTGACTGCCACGAGCGAAATCGCGCCGATACTTGCCAGCATTCGGCGAGCAGTCTGTGCCACGGCATCAGTGCTGCGGTTTCAATTGCAACTTGACCTCCGGTGGCAAGAAATAGAGCTTTAGCCGCGCCTACTTCTTGCTGAGCCTGTTTGACTCGCGCCAGCAAGTCGGATTGATCTTCGTCGCTCAGAAAATGAATTTCCTCAGTTTCTAAGAGTTTGGTCGATCGGTCAAACCAGTAATTGAAATCCTCTAACAGCGGTTCCAGTAGGGATTTGAGCAATTCTGACTCTGGCATATTAGAATCAAGCATGAGTTAAAATTGGGTTATTTATTTATTCTAACCTTAAACGTGCTTTACAATCTGTAACATATTTTTGCACAAAAATTCCAGGATTTAACAAAAATTAGCAAGTTAGTGTCAAGAAATTTAACAGTGTCAGCAGTTATTTTTGAGTCAAAATCCGCAAATTATGTCAAATTAGTTGGCGATTGGGTAGTTAGAAACCGGGTTTTTTCACGCAATATCTCGTTACAGCCCGCAGATTCGGTAAAAAACCCGGTTTCTGAGCCTCGCAATGCCTCCCGGAGTCAACTTGTCACCATCAGCGCCATTGCTGTAATTTCTAGGAGTTAGATTGTAGGGTGCGTCAGCGGGCTGAATGTAACTACCCCAGACTAAAGACTTTGCCCCGCTGACGCACCCTACGGTTAGTTAGCACTCCTGTAACAGTGTCCCCAGCCGTCCGTCAGCGGTTGCAGTCCCAATCTGAGTAAGATAGAAGCAACTGCAACTCTCATTAATTGCTAATTCAGCCGATGTCTAGCTCAGAATCCATGAACGCTCCACAAGAGTCCGTTAAAATTGAGTTGCCCCGTACCAGCGAGTCGGAGGCACTAAAAAAAATTCGCCACACCACATCCCACGTTATGGCGATGGCGGTACAGAAGTTATTTCCCAAGGCCCAAGTAACCATCGGCCCTTGGATTGAAAACGGTTTCTATTATGACTTTGACACTCCCGAACCTTTTACGGAACAGGATTTAAAAGCCATCAAAAAAGAGATGATCAAAATCATCAACCGCAAATTGCCTGTAATTAGGGAAGAAGTCAGCCGCGAGGAAGCCGAACGCAGAATTAAGCAGATTAACGAACCTTACAAATTAGAAATTTTAGAAGGTTTGACCGAACCAATTACTCTGTACCATTTGGGCGACCAATGGTGGGATTTGTGCGCCGGGCCTCACTTGGATAATACCAGTGAATTGAATGCAAGGGCGATCGAGCTAGAAAGTCTCGCCGGCGCATACTGGCGCGGCGACGAAACCAAAGCTCAGCTACAGCGAATTTACGGCACAGCTTGGGAAACACCCGAACAATTGGAAGCCTACAAACACCGCAAAGAAGAAGCCCTAAGACGAGATCACCGCAAACTCGGCAAAGAATTAGGCTTATTTATCTTCGCCGATGCAGTTGGGCCAGGCTTGCCTTTGTGGACACCCAAAGGCACTATTCTGAGAAGTATTTTAGAAGACTTCTTGAAACAAGAACAAATCAAGCGCGGCTACTTGCAAGTTGTGACTCCCCACATCGCCAGAGTCGATTTGTTCAAAATCTCTGGACATTGGCAGAAATACAAAGAAGATATGTTCCCGCTGATGGCAGAAGATGCAGAATCGGCAGCAAACGAACAGGGTTTTGTGATGAAACCCATGAACTGCCCTTTTCACATTCAAATTTACAAAAGCGAATTGCGTTCCTATCGAGAACTGCCGATGCGCTTAGCAGAATTCGGCACAGTTTACCGCTACGAACAATCGGGAGAATTGGGCGGTTTAACCAGAGTGCGCGGCTTTACAGTGGATGATTCCCACTTATTCGTGACACCGGAACAATTGGATGCAGAATTTTTGAGCGTAGTGGATTTAATTCTATCAGTATTCAAGAGCCTGCAACTGAAAAATTTTAAAGCCCGCTTGAGTTTCCGCGATCCAGAAAATTTAGAGAAATATATCGGTTCCGATGAAGCTTGGGAAAAAGCTCAAGGTGCGATTCGCCGCGCGGTGGAAACTTTGGGCATGAATTATTTTGAAGGAATTGGAGAAGCGGCTTTTTACGGGCCGAAACTCGATTTCATTTTCCAAGATGTCTTGGATAGAGAATGGCAATTGGGAACTGTTCAGGTAGATTACAATTTGCCCGAACGTTTTGATTTGGAATACGTTGCTGAAGACGGCACTCGCCAGCGTCCGGTGATGATTCACCGCGCTCCTTTCGGTTCTTTGGAACGCTTGATCGGGATTTTGATCGAACAGTACGCGGGGGATTTCCCGCTGTGGTTAGCGCCGATTCAGGTGCGATTGTTGCCTGTCAGCGCCGAGTTTTTGCCGTTTGCTAAGGAAGTGGCGGCGAAGATGCGGGCGCTGAATATTCGCGCTGAAGCTGATGAGAATAGCGAGCGTTTGGGTAAGTTGATTCGCAATGCTGAAAAGGATAAAATTCCGGTGATGGGTGTTGTGGGTGCGAAGGAGGTTGAGGCGAATAGTTTGAATATTCGGACTCGGGCTGCTGGGGAGTTGGGGGCGATTTCGGTTGATGAAGTGATTGGGAGGTTGCAGGGGGCTATTAGCAGTTACGGCGATTTTTAGGGGAGTTTTTTAACCGCAGATGCACGGGGATTAACGCAGATGATAGTTTGATATTGTCTGCGTTTTTCTAATCTGTTTGCTAAAATGATAGTAATCAACGGGAGGTACGATTATGCCTAATCCTTTTCCGGGGATGAATCCCTATTTAGAACATCCTGACTTTTGGCCAGAAGTTCATCACTTGCTGATTAGTGCGATTAAAGAGTCACTAACTCCGCAATTACACCCAAAATACCGCGTCGCTATTGAAAAGCGAATTTATGAAATTCCAGGTGAAACTTCTCTATTGGTAGGGATTCCTGATGTCTCTATCCAACAGAAACGCTATCGAACAAATCCAGTATCATCTAATGTTGCTGTCGCTTCCCGAACTGTGGAACCTCTAAAAGTTAGAATCCCAGTGTCGGAAGAATTTCGGGAAGGATATTTAGAAGTAATCGACATGGCAACAAAGGAAGTTGTTACCGTTATTGAAGTGCTTTCACCTGCAAATAAACGCCGAGGGGAAGGTCGAGAAAAGTATGGCAGTAAGCGCAAGAAAATATTTGATAGCGGTACCCATTTAGTCGAAATAGACTTGTTGCGAGGTGGGGAACCTTTGCCAGTTTTGGGAGATTTCCATGAAAGCGACTGTCGCGTTTTAGTCAGTCGCAGCAATCAACGTCCGATCGCAGATTTATACTTATTCAACCTTCTCAATCCAATTCCTGCATTTCCCTTGCCTTTACGTCCAGAAGATGTAGAGCCTGTTTTGGATTTACAGGCGCTGATTAATCAAGTATACGATCGCGCCGCCTATGATTTTAGAATAGATTATACGACAGAACCCGTTCCTGCGCTGTCGGAACCGGATGCTGCTTGGGCGGATGCTTGGTTGCGGGAGAGGGAATTGAGGGGATGATAACAGTGGCTGGACGCATCAAAATCAAAGAAACCGGGTTTTTTGCGGTTTTTGCGGGCTGTAACGAAGTCTTGGAACAAAAACCCGGTTTCAGGCTACCCCTTCACAAGTCCTAAGTAGGTAAATTAACAGAAGTTAAATCAATGCCTAATCCATTTCCGGGGATGAATCCTTATTTAGAAAGTCCTGACTTTTGGCCAGAAGTACATAATCGGTTGATAGTGGCGATCGCAGATGCTTTGGTTCCGCAAGTGGTGCCAAAATATCGAGTGGCGATTGAAAAGCGCATTTATGAACTCAAGGGAGAACAATCTCTGTTAGTCGGGATGCCTGCTGATATATCTATCCTGTGCAATCCCGTTTCCCGAAATCCAAGTACATCGAATGTGGCTGTCGCTACACGAACTACTGAACCTTTGAAAATCAGATTGGCGATGTCTGAGGAGGTGAGAGAAGGGTATTTGGAGGTGATAGATATGGCAACTAAGGAAGTTGTGACGGTGATTGAAGTTCTTTCACCTGCTAATAAACGTCCGGGAAAAGGGCGCGAAATGTATGAGGAAAAGCGGGATAAGATATTCGGAAGTCGCACTAATTTTGTGGAGATTGATTTGTTGTGGGGTTGGGAACCTCTCCCGGTTTTGGACAATGATATTGCAGCTCATTATCGGGTTTTGGTGAGTCGGAGCAATCAAAGACCTGGGGCGGATTTATACGTTTTTAATCTACAGGATGCGATTCCTTGTTTTCCTTTGCCTTTGCGCGAAGGCGATGTGGAACCAATTGTAGATTTGCAGGCGCTGTTGAATACAGTGTACGATCGCGCCGCCTATGACATTACTCTCGATTATACGGCCCAGTTAATGCCTGCGCTGTCCGAACCCGATGCTGTTTGGGCCGATTCTGGCGTTGCGGGAAACCAGCCTCCTGCCGTCTGAAACCTAAAAAATTCTACACAAAACGTTACATTTTTGTTACCATCGTGGCGAGTCTGTCCTCAGCAGTCGCCCTTTTAACTTTCAAAACTAACCGTTATGGATCAACCTTCCTCAGTAACTCCCGCCTCCGAAGAGCTCGCCGCCGAAACTCCGACAGCGCCGACAAACAATGCGCCTCCACCGAGTTATGTCAAGCTGGCGATGCGGAATATGGTTCGCAAGCGGGCGACTTCTCTGTTTCATTTTGCTTTGACGGCGGCTGGACTTTTGGGCGTACTCGTCGGTTTGGCTTTTGTCGATCGATATTTCAACTCTTAGTTATTGTAGAGTGCGTCAGGTGAGAAGGTGGCGGTACTGTCTCGGCGATTGCCAAAGCTAACGCTAAAAAGTCGCCACGACAGAAATACCTGTCCCCGAGTGTTCGCTATTTTTGATCTTTCTCAATCACAGGTTAAGCTGATTGTGTTCCCGATCGGTTGCAATCTTCGACAGATTATTGTAATCTGCCTGCTAAAAGCAAGAAGTCGATTAGCCCGATCGCCCAATTGGAAATTGTCAAAAAAATTGAATATATTGCTTGACAAGAAATGCTGAAAATGCTAATCGAGGTGAACGTCGAAGACTGTTATCGGCTAGCCCAAGCCTCCGCCGACGGTGCGAACCACCCTGAGAGTTCAGCCAGCGGGGAGATAGAAGCCGAAACTTGGGAAAATTGGTTTAGCGTTTGGCTGGAAAACCAAGAGGCGGATTTGCCAGTGGCCCCGGGCTACGAAGTCAGCCTGCGTTTAACCGCCGATGCCGATATCCAAGCCCTCAACTCCCAGTACCGCCAGCTCGATCGACCGACCGATGTACTAGCTTTCGCAGCTTTAGAGGTAGACTGTCCTCAAAGAGAGGAAATACAGTCATCTGAACCCTTATACTTGGGTGATATCGTCATCTCGATCGATACAGCTCAGCGACAAGCTCAGCAGCAAGGACATCCCCTGAAAACCGAACTAGCTTGGCTCGCAGCCCACGGTTTTCTGCACCTTTTGGGCTGGGATCACCCGGATGAGGAGAGTCTGACTCAAATGCTAGACAGACAAGAAACACTGCTGCAGGCGATCGATCTTGAGATTGGCGGCAGCATAACTGAAACTTAAGTTGATGGTTACTTAATAAATCATCTCAAGCCCAACATAACTTTCTGAAACTATACCAAAACTTTAGTAAAAACTTAGGAAAGTTAACTAGACTTGATAAAGTTAATTTGAAAAGTCTAGCTTTCATTCATTTCTGTAACTTAAAGTTGGTTATTTATGACACTAGAGCGACCCTCAATTTCATCAAACATTCCACAGCTTGCGGTCGTGCCTCAAGAGTCTTCGGGTTCCACAGTCCACGAGCCTAAAAAAGCCTTGAAATACAAGCGAGAACTGTCCTGGAAAATAGCATCTAGCTTAGCTACGAGTTTTAGATACGCTTGGGGAGGCCTGACTTATGCTTTTGAAACTCAGCGAAATTTTCGGATTCACACTGTTATAGGAACTTTGGCGATCGGACTCGGACTGTATTTGCAACTGAAACCTGTAGAAATATCTGTAATCGGCGTTACCATTGGCATAGTTTTAGCAATGGAACTTTTGAATACGGCGATCGAATCGGTGGTAGACTTAACCGTCGGGCAATCATACCACGAACTAGCCAAAATCGCCAAAGACTGCGCTGCCGGAGCAGTTCTGGTATCCGCAATGGCCGCAGCCATCGTCGCTGCTGCACTTCTGCTTCCTCCGCTGTGGGAAGTGGTTCAAATTGCGATCGTCGGTTAGTAACACCATTTTCGATTTTCGCATTGAAGATTTTCGAGGGGGAAATGACTTATGACTATCATGTTTTGAAGTTTGCCCGCAGTTGCATCCTTTTTTGAAACTGCTATAAGTTATTGAGCGAGGTAAATTTGAGGTTTTGGATGACCAAAGTGAAGTTTTTAGTTTGATTGTTACATATTCCAGCTATTTAAATCTTGACCGTATCTCTAAAATTTTCATTCCTATTGCATTCAAACAGCCAGTCATATCAAATCCGATTCTATCAGAATGATAACTAATAGGTGGTAATATCGAATTAACCGCGAGGCACGCGAACGCGAAGTCAGAGAAAGAAGAAGATGTACGTCCTTCCTAACGCACTACAAGCGTCTTCGCCGTTAGATCGTTCCGATGTTACCGGATTTGATATCAATCTAAAATCTCAAATCTCCCACCTAAAATCCCAATTAACCCGTGATTATAGTCATCGATAACTACGACAGTTTTACATACAACTTGGTACAGTACCTAGGAGAACTAGGTGCCGAGTTCCCCGTAGCCAGCGAAGTGCAAGTCTACCGCAACGACCAAATTTCCTTAGCAGAAATTCGCCGATTGCAGCCCGCAGCCGTAGTAATTTCTCCAGGCCCGGGGCGGCCGGAAGATGCAGGAATTTCTCTGGAATTAATCAAAGAATTGGGGCCGACTCTGCCAATCTTAGGCGTGTGTCTCGGACATCAAAGTATCGGTCAAGTATTCGGCGGCAAAATTGTTTTTGCACCAGTGTTGATGCACGGCAAAACTTCTCAGGTAGAACACGCAGGAGTCGGAGTTTTTCAGGGCGTGGAATCGCCGACAATCGCAACTCGCTATCACAGTTTGGTAATAGAAAAGCAGAGTTTTCCAGAAGTTTTGGAAGTTACGGCTTGGGTTGAAGACGGAACGATTATGGGCGTGCGGCACCGGGAATATCCGCACATTGAAGGCGTACAGTTTCACCCGGAAAGTATTTTGACGACTTCGGGAAAGCAGTTATTGCGAAATTTCTTGGCAAGACTTTAGTTGAATTTATCTGAATTTGTAGGGTGCACCGCAGCGCACCTTACGTAATAGTAGAGTGCACATTTGGCACCGGACGACGGTGTTTTGTGGTATAACAACGAACGACCAACACCCGACAACCTCAACCACAAGATGAAACGGCGACAATTAATACGTTACGCACAGACGGGTTTGCTAGCCGCTATAGCAACTGGTTTACCATCTGGATGGGAAAGCTATCAAGCTCAAACTGCTGATTCTTTGTCGGTTCAGTGGTTGGGCCACACTTGCTTCTTGTTCACTGGTGGCGGTGCGAGGGTGCTGGTGAATCCTTTTCGCCCACTGGGCTGTACGGCTGGCTATCGCTCTCCTAAAGTGCCAACTGATTTGATTCTGATTAGCAGCAGATTGCTTGATGAAGGGGCGGTGGACGGATTTTCGGGCAATCCCGGCCTTTTGTACGAGCCTGGGGCTTATCGATCGAACGGGCTGAGGATTCAAGGAATTCGGACGGAAAAAGACCGCGAGGGTGGAAGGCGATTTGGGATCAATGTGGCTTGGCTGTGGCAGCAAGCTGGTATTAAGATTTTACACTTGGGTGGAGTCGCTGGCCCGATCGGCATTGAAGAACAAATCTTGATCGGGCGCCCGGATGTGGTGCTGATTCCCGTGGGCGGAGGGCCGAAATCTTACACCCCGGCGGAAGCGAAGCAAACTTTGCAGCTTCTCAAACCGAAGATGGTAATTCCGACACATTTCAAAACCCAAGCCGCCGATGCTGCTGCGTGCGATTTGGTGCCGCTAGATGAATTCTTGGCGCTGATGGATGGTACGTCGGTGCGCCGATTGAATAATGACACGATTTCGATTAAACCTGCTGACTTACCCCAAACCGGTTCGGTGATTGAGGTTTTGAGTTACAGATTTAGCGGTTGACGCTTTTTCGCTAAGTTTACGTTATATTAAGGGAGTTTTGGTGCGATCGAAAATCCCAGAAAATTTTCTCTATACGTTAGCCTTCGCAACCCAATCTTTTCTGGTAATTTGGCTAACACAATTACTCATGTTCACTCTTTTATTCTCATAAGGAAATCTAGGCACCATGAAAAATCAAAATGTAACTAGCTGGATGAAGCAACTCACAGGTTTTGCAGGAATAATCGGCGCTAGCGCGTTGATTGGTTTCCCGGCTGCGGCTCGCATCAACTCCCAAACAATTGTTGCTAATACAACTCAAACTCAACAAGTTGCAGGAAATGCGAAAACCCCTGCTTCAGCCGCACCAATGGCCGCTACTAAGGATATTGTTGCTATTGCATCTGGCGACACTCAATTCAAGACATTGACAAAGGCTTTGGGAGCAGCCGGTTTGGTGACAACTTTACAAGGAAAAGGCCCTTTCACTGTTTTTGCACCGACAGACGCCGCATTTGCTGCTTTGCCAAAAGCAACTTTGGATGATTTGCTCAAACCAGCGAACAAGGCCAAACTTACTAAGATTTTAACTTACCACGTGGTTCCTGGTTCGGTTTTATCTACTAGCCTCAAGTCCGGCGAAGTTCCAACTGTTGAAAAAAGCAAGCTGAAAGTAGTAGTTAGCGGTGGCAAAGTTACCGTGGGTGGCGCTAATGTTGTGAAGGCTGATATCAAAGCTAGCAACGGCGTGATTCACGTAATTGATAAGGTTTTGATGCCGCCCGATGTCAAGTAGGACTAGCGTTTTTTGCATCAAATGATATGAGGAATTGCATTCCCCACTACAAACAAACTAACTGGTTTGTAGTGGGGAATGCAAGTTTTTTATTCAAACAAACTAAAATTGCTGCCAACCCTCACCCCGATAGCCAAAATCAAAGATTTCGGGAGCGATAATTTCTGCTAAAATTTCTAAAGAATCAACTAATCTTGGCCCAGATCGATTAAAGTAAGAGTTGCCGTCAGTTATGTATACTTTCCCGGTTTTGACTGCTTGCAAATCTTGCCATTCTGTGTATTGAGTTATCGGCATTGCTTCGGTGCGAGTGCGATTTAAATCAAAGCCGCAAGGCATGAAAATAATGATATCGGGATTAGCTTCAACCAGGGATTCCCATTTTAACCAGGGGGAATGTTGCCCGATTATTCCAAATAGCGAATTGCCTCCCCCCATTGCTACTAATTCGGGAATCCAATTTCCCGCAGCCATTAAAGGTTCAATCCACTCGATGCAGGCTACTGTGGGTTTAACGGTTAATGTTTTGGTTTTTAAGATAATAGCATCAATGCGGGATTGCAAAAGTGCGATCGTACTTGTGGCATCGACACCCAAAGCAGCAGCAACTCGCCCAATATCCGTCCAGATTTCTGCTAGCAAATTCGGCTGCAAAGAAATAATTTCCGGCTGGCTATGCACCAGGGTACTTACTGCTTGTTCAACCTCTGTCAGAGAACAAGCACAAACTTCACATTGAGCTTGAGTAATGATGTGAGTTGGCTGCAATTTTTCCAAAGTATCTATTTCTACTTTATAGACGCTGAGCGCATTTTGCAACAATTCTGTGACGCGGTTGTGAATTTCGCTGCTAGTTCCTTCGGGATTGAATTTAGGCTGAGTGCAAACAGGTAAATTTTGGATTTCTGGCGGATAGTCGCATTCGTGGGAACGGCCGACAAGGGCATCGGCCAATCCTAAAGCTGCTACAATTTCGGTGGCGCTGGGAATGAGAGAGACGATTCTGAGTTGGTTCATTGGTTTTGTTTTTTTACCGATTTGCTAGCACGCGCAAGATGCCCGTGCCACAATCGAAGGGTTTGTTTTTTGTAAGCACGGGCAAGATGCCCGTGCCACAATTCAAGGTATTTTTAAATTTTTAGCTTTTTTGTAAGCACGGGCAAGATGCCCGTGCCACAATTCAAGGTATTTTTAAATTTTCAGCTTTTGTATGTATTGCAAATCTTGCCATGCTTGAATGAGATTGCCTTGCATTAGAGTGGCTAAACCGTTTAAGACTCTAATTTCGGGTAGGTTGGGGTTGAGGGCGATAGCTGGTTTTAGGGCTGTTTCAGCGGCTTTTGGATGCCAACCGTATAGCTGGACGAAAGCGAGATAAGCATAAGCATAAGGGTTTTGAGAGTCTAGTTCGGTAACTTTTTCTAAAGCTACGATCGCACTTTTGACATTCTGCTGCAATACGCGAGAAAATGCCAAAGCATAAGCAAATTCTAGATTCTTGGGTTCTTGCTTCAACCTATATTCTAATGCTTGTTCGGCTTGCAGGGTATAATCTTGAGTTGGATCGTATTGATTGATGCGCCCAATTTGCTCGAACACGGGTTTTAAACCGGGCAATCCTTTCGGTAAATTAACTGCCATAGCCCGCAATTGAGTCACCAAATCTAACTCCGGCTGATTCTCGTTACCAGCAATAGTCGGGACTATTTTCGACTTTTGAGTATTCTTGTTGCTAGGAACAATCTGGGAACGGATCTTTAGAGGATCGGCGTTGATTTTAAGTGTTACTGGTGGCACTTTGATTGGATAAGTTTCGCCTGTTTTTCGGTTCAGATAAGTAGCTTCCAGACTGTAACTTCCCGGTGCAATATTAGCAGGAGTCAGCATCGCCGTGCGATCGACAACTCGAAACCCTACAGCAAATTTATCGGCTTCCAGAATTCCCGGATGCAAAGTCCCCTGGGCGATCGCGCGATCGTGTAAAATCCTTAAAGCTTGTCCCGACTCTAGAATATCACTAGCTAGCCGATGTTTCCATGTTACCAACACCAAACCAGACTGCAATTGCTGCCAAGACCCAGACCAAATGTAAGTAATCGGCAGCGCGACTCCGGGAAGTGCTTTTCCGGTAACAGTAACTTGCTCTAATTGTACTTGCGATCTGGCTTCATTCAGCGGCTGTATTTCAACGGGATACCGTCGCTTGCGGTAAAGATTTAGATTAGTATTATCAGGCAAAACCCAAGCTTTTTCTAACTGAAAATATTCACTTTTTTCAATTGTAGCCACCGCTGCATTTTGAGCTTTTTTTATCCGTTCTCGAATCGAACCTTGTGGGCCAGTTTTGGTGACAAACCAAGAGAGCGATCGCACATCTTGTGGTACTTCTTTTAAGTTCGTTCCCACCTGCCGCCCGTAAACCTGAAAATTCGCCAAAGCACCGTAATAATTTAGATTGTGCTGATTAATTTCCGGCGTGGAAGGCAACACGCCTAAAGTAGATTGCAAATAAGGTTCCGCAGCAAGAATTTCTGCAATAACCTCTCGGTGCGGCCACTCTTTCCCCAAGTAAGGATAGTTAGAATTACCGGGGCTAACAAGTTGAACGAAGCTATGTCCAAAAGCACCGCCCACCGGCCACATATGCAGCAGCATCGTCAAACTTGCCAAACCAATTGTACCCCAGCGAATTTGTCGTCCCCAACGCGGAGGCCACAGCGTTAAACCCCAGGCTAAGAAAATAGATAATACTGGCAAATAAGGGATCACATATCGGTCGTCTTTGTTAATATTTAGAGAATTAATTAAATAAGCTCCTGCCCAAAAAACAGCTAGCCACCGACAGGAGTTGAGGTAAGAGATTGACGAACTATTTTGTCGGCGGTGCCAATAAAGTAGCAATCCAACTAAGGGAATCAGTAACAAAGGCCAAGAAACCTGTTCGGGTAAGTGCTGACCGTAGTAAATCCAAGCGTCGATCGTATTGAGGCCGGGATCTCCTTCGGCGATCGCAGAATCCACCGTTGCCCGTTTTCCCCCCGTCAAAATTAACAGCCAATTGGTTTTTGCCCAAGGCCCAAACACCGCCACCGACAGCAACAAAGCACCAGCTAATTGACCTAATTTTCCCCAAGCTTTTTGCCACACACCACCAACAGCCAACCACACAATCGGGGCAAACAGAAATAATACAGTAGTGTGTTTAACTAATATTGATAAGCCTAGAGAAATACCAAAGGCGATCGCCCAAAAGAAAGAAGAGAGGGGGAGAGAGGCTGGGGGAGATTGGGAAAATCCGCTGTTTTCCTGCTTCCCTGTTTCTGCGGCACTTTTCCACATTGTCAAACAATAGAAACAAAAAGTAATCGCAGCAGCGAGGGGATAGTCGAGCAAAAATTGCAAGCGGAACCGATAAAGTCCCGGCAACAAAACACAAATTGCAGCGGCCCACAAACCGACTTGTCTGTTAAATAATTGGACGCCCAGATTGTAGACTGAGGCGAGTAGAATTGCACTAAATAATAAATGAACGAGGGTTGCCCGATCGACCCCAGCACCGAAAACCTTCAAAAACGGCACCGTCAAGATGTACGCCAAGGGTGGAATTTTTGTCGAAAGCAGCCAGAAGTTTGTCCACCAATCCCCCGAAAACCACTGAGGATGCTGCAACGCCTGCAAGTAATCCAGGGTGCTGGTGAGGTATTCTGCCTGATCCCACGCCGGGACAGAGCGATCGAAGGCAAGCCAGAGGCGATCGCTAATTGCCCCCAACAGCCAAATTGTCCCCAAGACAAGCAGACTCTTACTCCCGCTGTCCCGATGTTGCTGTGCCATGACGATTTTTGGATTTTAGGTTGCAGCTTTTAGCTTACAGGCGGGCGGTTCCCGGCGAGCGAAAAATTATTTGGGAAAGTGCTTGCTAAATTGTGTAAGTGTCTGCTAAGATAGTAAAGCGCGAAAAAACAAGCCGGGATAGCTCAGTTGGTAGAGCAGTGGACTGAAAATCCACGTGTCACGAGTTCAAGTCTCGTTCCTGGCATAGCTTTCTAAAAAATATACTTACGCTGTTGAGGATTCAAGGTTTACAGCAAAAATCAAGAATGAAACAACGGGGTAGGCACGGGGGCACTACCCCTACAAAATGATGTTTTTGGTGAGAATGAAACAACCTTGTCCTCTGCTGGGACTTCATTTATGCAGTCGCGGTTTCAACCGCCAACTCCCTAAACCCGCGTTTGACTTTGCAAAATTTCCTCCAACAGCCTCTCTTGAGTTTTCGCAGGTTCCTTGCAAGTCAAACACTCGCAAACTAACCCGACAATTCCTACAGGTAAATCAGCCTCAATCTGACAGACAGCAGTCGGATAATACTGCGAAATCAACCCAGAAATCAGCTCAGGAGTCGTGCGAATTAAAGTAGAATGCTGATACCAATCGATCGCCGAAAGTAGACTCGGACAAGCTTGGGGAGCATCTAGGACAATACTGCTGAAAGCTTGCAAACCTTGTGCGGCGCGATCGAGATATTCCAAATTTTGGCCCAGCAGTGCCAAGCGCACCAAAGAGGCGATCGCAATTCCATTCGCCGCCGGAGTTGCATTGTCTGTATAACTGCGTTCCCGCACCAACAAATCACCGCTAACATCCTTAGCAGTATTGTAATATCCTCCCAATTCCACACTCCACAAAAACTCATCAAACTCTTCTTGTACCTGCACAGCTTTCTCCAACCAAAATTGAGAATTCTGCAATTGCTGTGTTGCTTCCCCGTTTCCTAAAATCAAACTCGCTTGATGCAAATCCAACAAAGCTTTCACAAACAAAGCATAATCCTCCGACTGCGCCGCCACAGCAGATTGTCCGTCATAATTCAACCGCTGAAACCGCCCGTCTTTCCACTGATTATCTAACATAAAATTAGCACTTGTCACAGCTAATTCCAGATATTCCAAATTTGCAAAAACAGCGGCAGCGCGCGCCAAGCCAGAAATCATTAAACTATTCCAAGCTGCAATCATTTTCGTGTCAGTAACTGCGGGAATTCTACCCGACCAACTGTTGTTTTTGGCTTCTTGATTGTTGCGGGCTGGGGGAAAAGTTTTCACAGTATCAGGATTGTCGCCGTAGCGAACAGCAAAAAGTTTACTCAAAGCCGTTTCTACCGTTGCGCTGAGTTTTCCCGGCTGATAGCGCTGCAATACATTTTTACCTTCAAAATTGCCGCCGCGAGTCACAGTAAACTGTGCTTGAATTTCTGCCAATTCCTCAGCAGTTAACAGTTGTTCGAGTTCGGCGAAACTCCAAACATAAAATGCTCCTTCCTCCGGTTCAACTTCCTCTGAAGTGTTAAAACTGTCAGCATCCTGTGCCGCGTAAAAATAACCTGTCGGCGCGGTCATTTCTCTCTTCAACCATTGTACTGTCCGGGCGATCGCACTTTCAAAAGCCGGTTCTTGGATTCCCGCACTCCACAAGTTAGCCAAATATTCCACAATTTGACCGTTGTCGTAGAGCATTTTTTCAAAGTGCGGCACAGTCCAAGTTGCATCAACCGTATAGCGGTGAAATCCGCCGGCTACATGGTCGTAAATGCCGCCCAATGCTAAGTCTAATCCGCGCTGAGTGCAGACTTCTTTGCTGTCGTATTTTGAATCAAAATTAAAGCGCGTTCCCCGGAGTGCTAGCTCAGCGTAAGGCATCATTGGAAAACTCGGTCCCGGATTGCTGCCGGCAATAATTCCGGTGTTGAGTTCCCAACCTTTTTGGAATATTTCGCGATTTAGTTCTGCGGTTCCTGCTGACAGCAGCGCCGACTGTTGGAGGTTGTCTAAAATCTCTGCTTTGAAGGCTTCTACTTTGCGTTTTTCTGTGTCATAAAAGCGACGAATTGCTTGCAAAACTTCTAAAAATCCGGGGCGTCCGTAGCGCGGTTCTACGGGGAAATAAGTGCCGCCGTAGAAGGGAATTCGCTCGTCGGGAGTCAGAAAAACGTTGAGCGGCCAACCACCTTGGCCGGTCATCATTTGCAAGGTTTGCATATATATGCTGTCGATGTCCGGGCGTTCTTCGCGATCGACTTTTATTGGTATAAACTGCGAATTCATGTATTGGGCGATCGCGCGATCAGAAAATGCTTCCCCTTCCATCACCGTACACCAGTGGCAGCTAGAATACCCAATTGAAAGGAAAATCGGTTTATTTTCGCTCCGGGCCGTTTCTAAGGCTTCGTCGCACCAGGCCCACCAGTCGATCGGATTTTCGGCGTGTTTCCGCAGGTAAAGGCTTTGGGATTGAGCAAGACGGTTCACCATAATCAAATATACTTTAACTCGTACTCAGTAAGCTTGTCACTTCTTTAGTAGTTTAGCGCGAGATGTTTTAATTGAGTTGTTGCTGATAATTATGTTTTAATATTATTGCTGATTATCTCTATCTAACATGAGTTTATCATCTCGCAGAACCTTCAATCAACAGCTAGGACAATTTTTGCTGAGTGCTGCTGTTCCTCCTGCTGTTCTCGAACTGGGAAAAACGGCATCTTCGGATCGAGCTTTATTAGAAACCAATCTTAACAATTTTCTGGCAAAAGCAGACCCAGAAATAGAATTATTAGTCCCGACCTTTTTAGGTAACGACAAGCGCCGGTTTTACGGCAGAGGTGTTCCGAAAAGCTTGAAGTTAATCGACAAATTTCCACTCGGTAGCGGTCGGACTTTTTTGGGAAGGCAGTCTGTAGTTTGGAGCGGCGCTGGTTGGACTGGACAGCCGACAATTACCAGAGACCGGGGGAAAACTTATTTAATTATAGGTGCTTTCGACCACAATTTGCGAAAAATAGATATGGCTACCAATAAAGAAGTTTGGCGCTATAAATTTGATGATATAATCAAAGGTTCATCAACAATTTATATCGATGAAAAAGCCAGCGCCGAAAACAGAATTGTGATTTTGCAAGGCAGCCGCAGCGGCGGTGGTGGTAAAAGTGTCGTGCCGAGTTTTAGGGCAATATCTTTTAGAACTGGCAAGGAACTTTGGAAGCTGGACATCAGGAAAACAGCTACAGCCGCGATAACGATAGCAGCGCTTTGGATATCGGCGGCGGCGTGTTGTTCAATGCGGGGGAAAATGCGATCGGCTATTTCCTCGATAGTTCGACCAGCAAAGCCAAAATCAAACAAGGAATCAAGCAGCCCGATATCTTGTCAGAAGTACAACTTTATGCAGCAGCAGATATCGGCAAGCACGGCGGCAACTTGGTAGCGGAATCATCGCCATCTAGGCTCAAAGATCGAATATTTATAGCGGCTGGTTCCGGTCACATTTACGGTATTAGCATTGCTAGTAAAAAGATTGTTTGGGATTTTTATACAGGTTCAGATTTGGATGGAACTGCTGTAATTTCTAAATCTGGAAAACTGTTTTGTGCTATAGAAAAACAATATATTCAGGGCAACGGCGGAGTGCTGAAACTGAATCCGAACAAGCAACCGAATGCCAGCGTCGAATGGTTTTTACCGACTGGAAACCGCCGATTTTCTAGCTGGGAAGGCGGGATAATCGGCTCGGTAGCGTTGAATGACGAGTACAATTCCGGGGAGTTTCCGGCGATTTTTGCGACAAATGCGATCGACGGCAATTTGTACATCGGTTCCCAAAACATGATTACAGGTAAAAAAATTGCTGTACCTTGGCGAAATCAGTCTTACGATACTCCGGTAATCGTATTTAAAAAAGAGATTGGTTCTTCAATTTCAACTCCAATTTTTACCGATGGCAATAAACTGATAAGTGCGGGATACAACGGTGTTTATTTGTTCAATTTGAATTGGGAACAAGCGAAGTCTGGCGATAAAAATGCTTTGAGAAATGCTAAAGGCCAGTTTTACCGTTTGAAAGTAGTAGAATCAGGGAGATTTAAACCGGGTTTGTCATTTGAGGCGACGCCTGTAGTTTGGGACGGAATTGTGAGGATTTGCGCGCGGGATGGCTGGATGTATACTTTGGGTTAGGATTGGTATTTCTAACCTGTATCAGGAACAGGCAAGATGCCTGTTCCACAAGAGAATTGACTTATTGTGGAACAGGCATCTTGCCTGTTCTTAAAAAGGTGTTGAAATCCGCCACAGTCCCTACCTGCGGTTTGACTGCGGTTGTATGTATGATAGAAATAATTTCGGAAATTATAGGAAACTCGTTATGACGGCAAATGAAAGTCAAATAAGTCAAATTTACGGTTCAGAGGATGCTCAAGGTATTCTGCAAATTGCGATCGCCCGCCGACAAGATGAAGGGGAATTATCCAGAGTGCAGTTGTTCGAGATTGCAGCGGAATTGGGCATCTCCGAACAGGATATTGTGGTGGCGGAACAGCAGTGGTTAGCAACTAGAGGAGAAGTTCAAGAAAAGTTGGTTTTTAACGCTTACCGCCGTCGCAAATTGCAGAAAAATGTGACAAAGTACGGCATAGTCAATAGTTTTTTAATTTTGTTTAATCTAGCAGGATCGCACGAGCTTTCTTGGTCGCTGTTCATTTTACTAACCTGGGGATTGGGATTGTCCCTGAATGCTTGGAATGTGTATCAAACTGAAGGCGAAGATTACGAAGAAGCGTTCCAGCGGTGGCGTTTGAAGAAACAAGTCGGAGAGTCTATTGGTACTGCGACGAATAAGTTTATGAAGTGGTTGCAATCTTGATCAGTTCATGTTCGATCGCAAAAATACTCGGTTTTCACATACTGTCTGATTACTGGCGATAGAGTGAAAAGCGCTTGATTATCCTGTTCTTGTTTTTCTATTAAGGAGTGCCATCCCAAAGATTGCAGCGCATTGAATAACTCGGATGGCGATAATTGCACTTTCAATAGCAATTGGGAAATTGAAACTGATTCGATTTCATTCCCCATGCAGCACATCACTTGTTTCTCTAACTCGGATAAGCGATCGCACTGCTGCTGCAATCTTGCTTTCAATTCTTCTGGCAAGAATAGCAGATCGTATTGTAAGAATTGGGCAACTCTGCCGCTAAATAATTCTTGAATCATGGCTGCCACTATTTTTAACCACAAGGGATTGCCTCGGTAAGTGTTAATTAAGGTTTCCCATTGTTGTTCGTCAAGTAAACCTTTTTCTCGGAGTAATTCGCCGGCTGCTGCATCTAAACCGTCGAGTAGTAAGGTGCGAACGCGGGCGTTTTCTCTGGTTAATGCGACAATTTCTCTAGGTGGTTCCCAACTATTTATAATTAAGCAACTGTTGTGGCAAGTTTCGCCTATCCGTTTGAATAAAGTGCTGTAATTATCATATTCATGTCGATAGTTGCCTGCTATTTGTCGGCTGCTGAGAATTGTTTGTACGTCGTCTAGGATGATGAGACAGCGGTGCGATCGCAATTTTTCCATTAACAGTGATAGCAGTTCATCAGTGCTGACTGGCAATTCGGTTTCTGATAGATTAGATAAAAATTTAATTAGGTTTTTCAGGGTAGTTTCGAGAGTTGGGGATGCGCCCAAACTTCGCCAAATTACATAGTCAAATTGATGCTGAATTAGTGGGAGAATGTGAAGTGCGAGATCAGTTTTGCCAATGCCGCTGATTCCTAATATTGCCACTAGGCGGCAGCGTTCCTGTAATATCCACTGTTGTAGGGTGGCGAGTTCGGATGTGCGGCCATAAAATGAGCTGATATCTGGTGCATCTCTTAAGTCTTGGCGTATTTGGGGTTGGGTGTTTTCTGGGGTGGAGGTGGAAAAGGGCGATCGGGTTTTTGGAACTTTTGGGGAGTGTGAAGTATCTCCACAGACATTTACATTACCAATTTGTACAGAGTTTTTCTCAACAGTTGATGAAACGATGGAGATGTGCAACCTTTTGAATGTGGATTTAAAATTTGATTTATTAACTGCTTCACCTAATACATCTGAGAGTATCTTCCATAATTCCGAGGCAACATCCCTAGCATGACCTTCGCTACAATGAGCTTCCTCTGCTATTTTGGGGTATTTCTGGCCTTGCCAACTACCTCGCAATATAGCCTCTTGCACGTTGTCGAGATGTTTTCCAGTTTTGGTGAAAACTAGGTTGTCGGCAAATTTTAAGATTTCTTCAACGTCCATCAAGTTGGTTGGTGTGGGGGTTTTAGCTATTGTATCCTACAATTTCCGACCGTGCCGACATTTTTCGACATTCTCCGACCTGCGAGAGCGGAAAAGTTATGTAAAACTACCGATATTTTCCGACATTTTCCGACTAGACAAATCTTAGATTTTGCTCAATAATAAATAATGAAATCACAATACTTTGGAGTTTAGACTAAGCAGGTCAAAAAGTGCGATAGCCCTCATATCGGCAAACGTCCATACTCCAACGGCAACGGTCGCTGGCGAAAAGCTATGAGACTCAACCATAAGAGCGGTACCAGCGACCGTTGACGTTCTCTTTGAGGTGGCGGATGCTTTCTCAAAAAAAACTGTCTGCGATAGTTTCAACAGACAGCATCAGGGTAGAAGATTGAGTATTCAGCTAAAAATCTCAAATCTACCTGCCATGAAATTAGAACAATTACAGGAATTTCGTCAACTAGCTTATGAATGCCTCGGCCAGGCAAAAGATGCCACCTTTGAACTAGCAGACGCGGTAATGACGACCCGCCACGTCTCATGTTTAGGAGATTTTGCCCTCAGTCCTTTATTTCGACGTGAGTGGTCAAGCGTCTACGAGGCGCTGCAAGATTGTAGACCAGATCGAACAAAATTGATGCAACTATATATCGAACAAATGTCACAAGTGGAACGGCCAGTATTGGCGATCGATCATACAGCATGGTTAAGACCCCATGCACGTACCCTCAAAGAACGTACTTATGAACACCAACCCACAGCCTTACCTCACGGTATACCTGTCGGCATCGGTCAAGGATATAGTACGATCGCACTAATACCCTCAATGAGCGGGAGTTGGGCGCTGCCTTTAAGACACGAACGTATTACCAGTTGGGACAACCCGATCGGTTTTGGGGCCGGGCAATTGGCACAAGTGTG
>NZ_JADEWV010000329.1 GCF_015207455.1 Microcoleus sp. LEGE 07076 | reverse complement strand
GTTTTGATATTAGTTCAAAAAAACAATGCAACTGTATACAAGCTCCAAACCTTTATAAAATCTGTTATTTCCAATTTTCAAATCTCTAATCTCAAATAGTACGAGCTAGATCAGGAAGAGATCGATCGCCTATTTCTTTTATCACTTTTATTTTCTGTGTTCCGGATGCCAAGAATAGGTTTAGAAGTCTAAATCAAAATTCACAGGGTCAAGGTCAAAATCCGCACAGCTTTGCCGTCCCCACCTGCAAATTTCCCCAAACATCAAGAATGGTGGAAAAAGCGGGCAACAGTCATGAAAACAGGGCATTTCCGTAAGGCTTTTCGGCGCTGTTACCCGGTTTTTCTGGGAACTGTACGTAAGTAAGTACATAAGTCTTAATAGGAGTTCCTCATGCCGGAAAATCAACATAATTTACTCTTCACAGAACTAACCGAGCGAGAATCTGCTACTGTCAGCGGTGGCAGCATTACCAGCGGTGCTAACAGCAACAGCGAGACCGAGAAGGCGAGCAATGACCTGAATATGCTGTTTTTCGTGCCGCAGCCGAACCAGCTTTTTCTGTACGATCCGAGCCGATCGCGCCCTTACAAAACCCTAATAGTCTAGATAGCTGAGCCGGGTTGTGCGATCGAATGAATTTGGAAAATATCTAAGTAATATTCCGGAAGTCGCACAGCACTCCAAGAACTATTAGTTAGTAATTACACGAGGCTATATAAAATTTATAAAACTTATAGTTCTCGTTCCATCTTGTCAAATTAAATGGAGTCAATATCATGCAAGAAACAAAAGACAATTCACTGTTTGCTGAACTCACCCCTGAAGAATCAGCTAGCGTCAACGGCGGTCATTATTACGCCAATAATCGCTACGACTGTAACCGCGGACGCCGCCGCAGTTGGGTAGTGTACCGCCGGAATTGCGACGGTTCCTTCAGAAGAGTAGTCCGCTACGCCTACTACTAAAGTTTAGGGCTGTGAATTCAGCTCTCTAACTCTTGATTGAAAAGCACCTATAACTTTATGGGTGCTTTTTGCTGATTGGGTAGTAGGTGAGGAGTAAGGTTCATTATGCTCTACCTATTATTCATTGGGGAAAATGTTAAAAAATATTCCTTTTATCGGCAAAATGCCATTATTCGGACAAGTAAACAGGTTTAAGAAATATCAGGTTGTTCTCCAGCAGAGCGAAGAAGATTGCGGTGCGGCTTGTTTGGCTTCGATTGCCAAATTTTACGGACAGAATTTTACAATTAGCCGTTTGCGAGAATTTGCGGGTACCGGCCAACAGGGGACGACTTTACTGGGTTTGAAACAGGGGGCTGAGGCGATCGGCTTTAATGCTCGATCGGTGCGAGCAGCCGCTGCTATTTTAGATAAAATTGATGAAGCACCTTTACCGGCCATTATTCACTGGAGCGGCTATCACTGGGTTGTTTTGTACGGAAAACAGGGCAATAAATATGCGATCGCAGATCCCGCCATTGGTCTGCGCTATGTTTCTAAAGAAGAATTAGCAGCGGGTTGGACAGATTGGCTGTGCTTGCTAGTAGACCCAGATCCAGAGCGGTTTTTTGCAGAAGCAGACGGTCAACCGCCCGCCAATTCCTTACAAAAATGGATGCGCCGGGTTGGGATTTACCGCCACATTTTAATCGAAGCATTGTTGCTGAATGTGGTGTTGGGTTTGTTGTCGATTTCGTCGCCTTTTTTAGTTCAACTGCTCACCGACGACATCCTGGTGCGGGGCGACACGCAACTTTTGGCAAGTGTGGCGATCGCAGTTATAGTTATGAATTTTTTTAGCAGCAGTTTAGGATTGGTAGAGTCGAACTTAATTGCTCAATTTTCCCAGCGTTTAGAGTTAGGATTAGTGATGGAGTTTGGGCGCAAATTTCTGCGCTTGCCTTTGAGCTTTTACGAAACCAGACGCAGCGGCGAAATCGTCAGTAGATTACAAGATATCCAAGAAATAAATAAATTAGTTTCTCAAGTTGCTATCAGCTTGCCCAGTCAATTTTTTATAGCGGTAGTTTCTTTTATTTTTATGTTATTTTACAGCCCGCAACTAACGTTGGCTGCAACAGTAATCGCTCTATTGATGACTGCATCTACAGTGGTGTTTTTGCCCGCATTGCAGCAAAAGACGCGGAATTTATTTGTGCTGGAAGCAGAAACTCAAGGCGTTTTAGTCGAAACGTTTAAAGGCGCGCTGACTGTAAAAACTACTAGCAGCGCCCAGCAACTTTGGGAGGAATTTCAAAGCCGCTTCGGTCGCTTAGCAAATCTCACTTTACGCACTACACAAATTGGCATTCTCAACAATATTTTTTCTGGTTTTATTGCTTCTGCGGGCGGCATTACTTTGCTGTGGTTGGGCAGCGGTTTGGTGATTGACAAGGTATTGAGTATCGGTCAGTTGCTGGCGTTTATCAGCATGAATCAAAACGTTACTACTTGGGTGAATTCCTTGGTCGGATTTAGCGATGAAATGACTCGCGTTCAGACAGCAACTCAACGCCTTTCAGAAGTGATTGATGCTGCACCGGAAACTAAGAACGATATTCGTAAACCTGCTGTGACGATTCAAGGTCTCGACGAGATTGTTTGCAAGAGTGTTAATTTTCATTACCCCGGCCGACTTGACTTGCTAGAAAATTTTTCTGTCACCTTTCCCGGCGGTCAAGCAATTGCTTTGATCGGCTATTCCGGCTGCGGCAAAAGTACGTTGGCTAAGGTAGTTGCTGGTTTGTATCCGCTGCAATCTGGTAATATTAGAATTGGCGGTTACAACTTGCAGGATTTGTCTCTCGACAGTCTCAGACAGCAGGTGGTTCTGGTTCCTCAAGAAGCACATTTTTGGAGCCGTTCGATTTTAGATAATTTTCGTTTGGGGAGTCCAGATGCTAGCTTTGAACAGATTGTGAAAGTGTGTAAACTTGCGGGGGCTGACGAATTTATCAGCCAATTACCTGATAAGTATCAAACTGTTTTAGGGGAGTTTGGAGCGAATATTTCTGGGGGACAAAGACAAAGATTGGCGATCGCCCGCGCCATTCTCAACAACCCGCCCGTATTGATTTTAGACGAATCTACCGCAGGGCTAGACCCCGCCAGCGAGGCGGAAGTTTTGGAAAATTTGTTGATGTATCGGCACGGAAAAACCACGATTTTTATCAGTCACAGGCCGCGAGTGATCGATCGCGCCGATTGGATTATCATGTTAGAACGCGGCAGGTTAAAAATGCAAGGATCGGCGGCTAGATTGCGATCGATTCCCGGAGACCATTTAGAGTTTTTGCATCCTTAAACAAAATTTTAGGGTGCGTCAGTGGAAAATCAATACAGATAAGACGGCGGTTGAAACCAGGTTTACAGAAACGAAGTCCGCCTCCGCGGACTGAAGAGAATAAGGTAATTTTAACCGCAGACTCTTCATCTTCAACCCGCTCCCGTCGCGTGAGTGTTTGTATAGACGCGGTTTCCAACCGCCCGGTCTTTTGATCTTCAACCCGCGGCGGCGCGTGAGTGTTTGTATAGACGCGGTTTCCAACCGCCCGGTATTTGATCTCACCGCCCAATGTTCTTAGTTAATGAACCCGACAAACTAGGGGAATTGCCTCTTGATTTTCCAGCACCAAACCGTACTCCAAACCTTCAACGACCGCCTGACAAGAAGCATCCAAAATATTAGTAGAAACCCCCACAGTCGTCCACCGCTGCTGGCGGTTGCTCGATTCCAATAAAACGCGAGTTTTAGCAGCAGTACCCGCACCGGAGTCGAGAATTCGCACCTTGTAATCTGTCAGATAAAAATGTGCGATCGCCGGATAAAAATTCACCAAAGCTTTCCGCAAAGCCGCATCCAAAGCGGAAACCGGGCCGTTTCCTTCCGCACATTCCAGAATATTTGTACCGTTGACTGACAATTTGACCGTTGCTAAAGCCGTACAATCTGCGCCAACCTTATCGCAGTGCACTTGAAACCCCTTAATTTCAAACCACTGCTGGCGCTGCGACAAAGCCTCCCGCATCAACAATTCAAAACTTGCCTCAGCGCCCTCAAATTGATATCCTTGACTTTCCAAAGCTTTTAATTTGTCGAGAATTTGGCGACAAGCAGGATTTTTGCGATCGAGTTCAATTCCAAAAGTGCGGGCCTTCGCCAAAACATTGCTCAAACCAGCTTGATCCGAAATCACAATGCGGCGACAGTTACCGATTTTTTCCGGTTCCAAGTGTTCGTAAGTTAACGGATTTTTTTCAACCGCCGATACATGAATTCCGCCCTTGTGAGCAAAAGCCGAAAGACCGACAAAAGGAGCGCGGTCATCGGGAGCAAGGTTGACAATTTCGCTGATCGATCGACTGGCTTGAGTTAATTTAACTAATTGCTCGTTTTGAATGCAATCATAACCCAACTTGAGCTGAAAATTAGGAATCAAAGAACACAAATCGGCATTGCCGCAGCGTTCGCCGTAACCGTTAATAGTTCCCTGCACCATCGTCACTCCTTCCTGCACCGCAGCCAAGGCA
>NZ_JADEWV010000328.1 GCF_015207455.1 Microcoleus sp. LEGE 07076 | reverse complement strand
TTTAAATACTTCGGCTTGCTTCGGCTACGCTGGCTCACAAGTCGCTCACTACAAGTTTTAGAGTTGAGATTGGGGGATTGAGGGATTGAGGGATTGAGGGATTGAGGGATCGATACCTCATCCAGAGTGAGAACCGCTATATCTCTTTTTTCTTCTTCGTTCTTTTTACCCGATCGCGAAGCCGTTATAGCCCTCTTCCTTGTTCTTTCTTCCCTCTTCCTGATGACTAATGACTAATGACTAACGACTAATGACCAATGACCAATGACTAATTCGAGGGTTCGACATTCTGCGGTGGAGCGGCGACTCCAGGGTTGACATTGGGAGCAGTGGGTGCAGGAGAAATAGGAGGAATGCCCCCATTGGCTCCAGAGTTGCTAGGCTGCTGTGGAGCCGGAAGAGGAGTTTGAAACTGATTGGGCTTGAACTCCTGCTGCCCCGGAGCTGGGAGAGGAGTTTGAAACTGATTGGGCTTGAACTCCTGCTGCTGTGGAGCCGGAAGAGGAGTTTGAAACTGATTGGGCTTGAACTCCTGCTGCTGTGGAGGCACAGGAGAGGGTAGCGGTTGACCGAAATTGCCCGAAGGTGCCGCAGGAATGCCAGAATTGGGAAGCGATGGATTTGGCTGCGGGGAGGTAGCCGAACTAGGAAGAGTTGCCAGAGCAACTCGATCGCCCCCTACCTCTCGCAATTTGTCTAAAACCTCGACCACTTTGGCGTATCTAGCATTTTGAGGGGCGTACAACACCGTCAACCCGGTAGGATTTGTGGTGTGAAAACTCTTTAAAACTCGATCGAGCTGTTGGTAATTAACAGGCAATTGGTCGATATAAGTTTGCCCGAAATCGTCAATGCTGACAATCAGCATCTCTCGCATCTGCGTTTGTCCCGTCTTCGCCTTCGGCAAATCGACATTAATTGCTTGCTGGCGAGTCAGTTGCAAAGCCGCTAGCAGAAAAAACGTCAGAATGCAAAATATCACGTCAATTAAAGGCACCAGTTCAATCCGAGCCTCTTCACCAGGAGTATCTAGATTAATCTTCATCAGTTCTCAGGAGTTTTAATTATTAGAAGGTGAATCAACATCAGGATCGGAACCTTTCAATTTCGGCTCCCGATTCCGTTCTCCCGGTTCTTGAGAATTCAGAGAACGCCTGTTCAAACCATCTGCACTAAAGGAAGAATTGCTGTATTCTGCACCGGGCGATCGACCTTTAGCATTAGCCACCGGCCAGTATTGCCTGTAAAGCAATTCCAGTTCATTTCCGGCTCGGCGAAATATTTTGGCTTGGTTGAACAAAAAAGCTTGAAATATCCGATAAAACACCAAGGTAAAAATTGCTACTACCATCCCAGAAGCAGTAGTGATCAGCGCCTCGCCAATCCCCAAAGTGACGCCACTCGTTGCCGCCGTACCGATATCGCCGAGACGGATGGAACTGAGCGAGTTAATCAAGCCCAAAACTGTTCCCAGCAAGCCCAGCAATGGAGCTATAGCGATCGTAGCTTCTAAGATTTTGTCGCCACGACGCATCGAAGCCAACTCTTCATCGGCTGCGGCTTCGAGTGCGAGTCGAAATAAATCTGGTTCGGGATTGTACAGGCGCAGGGGTGCAGATAGAAATCGCCCGATCGGCTGTCGGTTAGCTTGTCTGGCCATCTCGCTAGCCGCCCCCCAATCGCTGCGGGCCGCTTCTAGAATGCGGTTAACTATCTGCTTTTCTTTGCTCAGCAGGCTCGCCCAGAACCACAAGCGCTCGATAATTGTACTGACAGACAGAATCGATAACACCAACAGGGGCCACATGGCGGGGCCGCCTTTTTGAAACAGTTCTTGAATATTCACAATATTTTTGCTCCTGCAGTACCCGCTAACTTTTGCTTCTGTTCTAATTTTTTTAACAAATCCAAGGCCATTTAATTTTAGCGATTTAATGTACTCAGGACTTACCCTCTTGCGATTAAAGAAACCGGGTCTTGCTACGGAGGTGTTGGGCCACAAAGAATTATCTTATCTCGTGTCCGGTCGATTGACCCATCTCGCAATTGTTTCGATCGTTCGGACTAAAGTCCGCTCCAAGTTGCCGATTAAGCTCCGCAGTACAATGGGTTCGATCGTTCGGACTAAAGTCCGCTCCAAGTTGCCGATTAAGCTCCGCACTGCAGACGGTGTTGGTTATGGTAGTCGATCGCACGTGATATCACTGTATCAAATCGGGTTGCTGGTTAAGTCTTGGTACTATTTGGGGGTTTTTTAGCGGGCGATGAGGGGGCCGCTACCTCCTCAGAATTCCTCTAAATCTTCTTGACACATATCTTGCAGCGACTGGTGTTGCAGGCGGCGCGAAGAGCGACGATATTTTTTAGTTAGCAGCTTCGGTTCGTACTGCTGCGTACCATCCGACTTGGTTTGCTGCTTCAAACTCGATTCGGCGCTGCTAGAGTTTTGCAGAGTTTGCTGGCGGACGATCGCCTCTTCCAGAAAATTCAAATAATACTCGTAGCGTTCCCAAGATCCCCGCACCACACAATTAGGCTCATCTCGGTGCGAACAGTCACTAAACTGGCAGTTACCCAAAGCCAGCCTCTGGCGCGCTTCTGGGAAATATGCAGCCAACTCGGACGGATCGGATTCGAGAGCTGGCTGATTGAACCCCGGAGTATCCGCCAGCAATCCGCCGTCGGGAAGTTCAAATAGTTCGACGTGGCGAGTCGTGTGGCGGCCGCGGCCGAGTTTGCCAGAAACAGCGCTCACTCGCAGGTTGAGCGCGGGAACCAGTTGGTTGATCAAGCTGGACTTGCCAACACCAGAAGGGCCACAAATTATCGTTATTTTGTCTTGGATGTGCCTGTGAAGGGAGTTCGGCAAGGGATTTTGTACTGAATTTAACGCAGCTAACGGATGAGCCAAATTTGCAAGTAAGGGGTTCTCCTCAGAAGGCAACAGAGAACCATCTATTTTGTCCGAAAAATGCTGGCAAACTACTTTTTCGACATAAACTTTATTTTGAAAGTTTGTGGCAACTTCCTGCACTCCTAAGCCACTGCGAACACTAATAAACATTGGTTCGTAGCCCCAGCCTGAAAGCCGATCGCGCCACTGTTCCAACTCGCAGGAAGCGACCAAATCACATTTGTTCAGACACAAACTCACCTCTAAACCTGTAGATTCTGCCTTGACTAAAAACCGAGTTAATGATGCAGGGTCTAAATCGGGTTCGGCGAGCGCAAAAACCAGGAGAATGCGATCGGCATTAGCGACAGGCGGGCGGTTGAGTTCTGTACGGCGGGGGAAGACTTCTGAAATTGCACCCCGGCGGTCAGTCCAGTCCGGTTCGTCAACCACCACGCGATCGCCCACCATCACCTGTTGACCAATTTTTTTCAGTCGAGTGCGGCGAGTACACAGCAGAGTTGGAGCATCCGCCAGGGCTATATTCTCGTGAATCCCGGCTGCTGGATCTAACCTGACTCGGTAGAAGTTAGCCTGAACAGCCACTACAGTACCGACAATGGAGGACGAATTCAGGCTCATCCTATCCTGCTTCCCGATGTTCTGGGCGCTGCACTTTCATGGCAAAAAAGCTCGAATCTGGCTCATCCGAGACAAATTGGGTCTCAAGAATCTGGTAGCCTTCCATTTTCAGACTGTCGGGCACTTGTTCGATCGGCTCCCCAGCATCCAGCCACACCTCCAAAACAGCACCCGGTGCCATTTGCTCCAAGCGCAATTTAGTCCGGACAAAATTCAGAGGACACGGAGTCCCCCGCAGGTCGATTTTGGCATCTGGGGATTTGGGATTTTCAATTGTGGATGTTGAATTCATAGTGTGCCTTTTCTTTTCAAATTTCCCATTTCAAATCCTGAAAGCCTTATTTTATCGTGAACCAATTGCCCAACAATTATTCTACAACCGATTTTTGAGACCAATTGGTCTCATTTTTGGGAGGACTATTCCCATAAATTGCCCAACAATTATTCTACAACCGATTTTTGAGACCAATTGGTCTCATTTTTGGGAGGACTATTCCCACAAATTGCCCAACAATTATTCTACCTGTACAAAATGAGCGCAATTGCGCTCATTTTTTGGAGAGAGAATTTAAAGAATTGCCACGGAATCATCAAACAGGAAAATTTGACACCCATGGGTGTCAAAAAATCGCTTATTTCTGAAACAAATTGCCCAGAAATCCTTCTATACCGCCTTTACCAGTACGATCGCCCTTCAGCTTAGCAAGCTGCATCAGCAACTCGCGCTCCTCCGCCGTCACCTTAGTCGGAATATCAATAGACACAGCAATCAAATGGTCGCCGCGACTGACTGGATTTCCCAACCGGGGCACCCCTTTTTTCTCCAGAGTCAGAACAGTACCAGGCTGAGTTCCCGTCGGAATCAACAATTCCGTCGGCCCATCTACAGTTTCCACTTCCAAGCGGCAGCCCAAAATTGCTTGCAAGTAACTAATCTTCACTTCCGAATTAACATTAATACCTTCCCGCTTAAATAGCGGGTCTTCATTCACAGCCAAGAACACGTAAAGA
>NZ_JADEWV010000327.1 GCF_015207455.1 Microcoleus sp. LEGE 07076 | reverse complement strand
TCTGATTTCTTTAAGGTCAATTCTAATTTATCAAGCTGAAGAGGATTAAGATTTACTCTATTACTTAATAATAAATATTTACTACATCTATCGGTAATTCCTGCTGCTGTACGCAATTTATTTAAATCTCGATTTACAACTTTCATTACATGAAAACGGTCACTAACAATTTTGGCATTTGGGAATACTTTTGTGATGACATTAGGGAATCCTCCCCACATATCAACGCTCACTTCTTCAACTTGTTCACGAACCTCAATTGGTTGTGTCATAAAAACTTCAATGATTTCGTCTTGACGGTGAGAGTCAATCATTTCAATCAAATTACCCTCAGAAATATCACTAACAACAGTGACAAATTTTCCTTGACCTTTTCGCATACTTATTTCATCAATAGAGATTCGCTTAGCTGACTTCCAACTTGTTGTTTTTTTTTGAGCTTGATTACCTGCTCAAATATTCCTTTTATTTCTTTATAGCTCAGTTGTTCTTCTCGCCCAATTTGCTGCATATTCGATTGTTGAACACGCTCATAAATATTTTGTTCGTATCGTTGAGTATGCCGTCTTTTAAAGCGAAGCGTAGGGTGCGTCGCTCTCGAATTTTTCGCGATGATTTGAAGTTCTGCGAGGCGACGCACCTTACATTTAAAAGCAGATTTATGCTATATGACGGCACGGATTCCCAGCTCTCGAATTTTTCGCGATGATTTGAAGTTCTGCGAGGCGACGCACCTTACATTTAAAAGCAGATTTATGCTATATGACGGCACGGATTCCCATTATTTAATAATATGTCAAGTGGCCGAAAAAAGCAAGGGCGATCGCCAAAAAAAATACCGCCCCAATTTCAATATTCTTGGACTTATCGCCAGTCAGAAACCGGGTTTTTTACGACAATCCATCGCTGTTAGCAACAGACGAAGTAAAAACCCGGTTTCTTTAACCTCAATTAAAAACTACCTTTGATCCCAAGCCGTCGCCGCATCAGTCACAGCTTGTTCAACCGATTTTTCCCCCAACATTGCCGCCTGCAAATTGTCATAAATCGCCTTTTGCAACTTCTTAACATCCTTGAGAGGGGGAATTAAAAGCTCAGCTTTCGCCAAGCCAGAAGCGCTGACAATCCGAGCTCGATCGCTCGGAGCAGCATCAGCCGCAACACTCTTAAAATAAGAGTCCTGCAAAGCCTCAACCGTAGAAGGCAAAACATTAGCAGCCTTCGCAAAAGCCAACTGATTTTGAGAATTAGTCAGAAACAAAGCAAACTTGACAGCATCGTCGGGGCGCTTGCTGTCGCGGGGCACAACCAAATTCATCACCGCCACAGTTTTCTTGCCGGTTTCGCCAGTAATTTGAGGCGCAGAAGCCGAGACAGCACCGACAGTCGGAGCATTGTCAGCGATCGCCTTTAAAAACTGCGGCCCAGAACCCAACAAAGCAGTTTCTCCAGCTTGATAAAGCTCGATCGCCCTGCGGTGGCCCTGCACCAAAACATCCTGCGGTAAAAGTCCAGCATTGTACAAATCCACCCAATACTGAAAAACAGCTTTCCCCTTAGCAGTATTAAAAGCAGCCTTACCTTTAGCGTCAACCAAAGGCACACCCATCTGCACAAAAGATTGCAAAACCTCCGACGAATCTTCCGGTACAAAAGTTGCAAAAAAAGCAAACTTACCAGTCTTCTCCTTCACCTGTTTGGCAACAGTTGCCAACTCAGCATAGGTAGCCGGAGGCTTAGCAATTCCAGCTTTTTTAAACAAATCCGTATTGTAAATTGTCACCCCAGTTGTGAGATACCAAGGAATCCCAAAAGTCTTGCCATCGAGTACGCTAGCTTTCCAGATATTGGGGAGATAGAGCGATCGCACTTGCTCAGAAATTCGAGAATCCAAATCCAGCCAAGCATTGCGCCCCGCCAACAGCGAAGCAAAATCAGGATTTAAGTTCACCACATCCGGGGCCGTTTTCGCCGCCACCGCCCCCAAAATCTTACTTTCCATCGCCGACCAAGGAACATCGACCCAGCGCACCTTCACCGCCGGATTTTCCTTCTCAAAATCGGCGATCGTCTTATTGAAATACTCAGTAAACTGAGGTTGAAGCTGCATAGTCCAGAACTCGAGTTCTGCCGAATTCTTAGCCGCGGAATTAACGGCCGGTTTGCTACTACAACTGACAGCAGCAGCCAGCAGCAGCCCCACCAGACCAAAAATAGCAAACAGTTGCCAAGATTTACGCTTCATAGAATTTAATTTCAGAATCATGGGAACCGTTAGAGAAAAAAAGCACAGCCCGCCGAGCAAGCCAGAGAGTCAAGTTCTAATCTTTGTTGCGCCAGAGCACTGCGAGGGAGAGAGTCGGTTTTGCAGCCGCACCGGCAGGTTTTGGGTCGATCGAGCTGAAATTTGTTGACATTCGCCGGAGAATAGCTATTGTCAAGTAAATTGGATAGCATAAAATCGGAACTAGCGATCGGGCAACAAACACAGTGCAGCGCTGCACAGCCAACAGCAGCACTGCGAACACCGAGATTGCAGTCCTGCTGTTAGGGGAACTAATACCATCTCTCAAACAGAATGCAAGTCGCCGGCCCGCAATCCAAACCCGTTGGCCGATGGGTCATTCAAAAAAATCGCAAATCGAAAATGGTATCAGCCCCCAACAGCCAACGGCCCAATCAGGCTGGCCAACTACAACTCGTAAAAAATAGCAACTACCGGCGACCCAATCCTATGGTTAACTTTTTCAAAAATCTACTTTCCCCACGCCAGCCAGGAATCGGGATCGAAATAGCCCCAGACCGCATCAACATCATTCAACTCGAAAAAAAAGCTCAGGCATTAAAACTAGGCATCCTCGCCTCCATAGAAGTACCAGAAGACATAGTACAAGAAGGGCAAATAGTCGATCCGCCCGGAATGGCAGAACTAATACGCGCCATCCTCGCCGAAAACAAAATCAAAGCCAAGCGAGTAGCCACAGCCATTCCCGGCCGCGAAGCCGTCATCAGGCTAATTCCAGTTCCCGCAGAACTCAACGAAGAAGAACTGCGGGATTACATGAACGCAGAAGCAGGGCTGTACTTGCCATTTCCCAGAGAAGATGCCGACGTAGACTATCAAAAAATCGGCTTATTTGTAGATGACGACGGCGTAGAAAAAGTGCAAGTCGTGTTAGTAGCAACCCGCAGAGAAGTTACCGACACATACATCGAAACCTTCAAAGAAGCCGGACTGATCATAGACGTGCTAGAAGTAACCAGCTTTGCCCTGATCCGCACCCTCAAAGACCAACTGCAACAATTTTCATCCCAAGAAGCCGCCGTCTTGACCGACATAGAATTTGACAGTACCGAATTAGCTATAGTAGTGGACGGCATACCGCAATTTAACCGTACCATCCCGATCGGCACCTACCAAATCCAGACCGCCCTCAACCAAGCCATGAACCTGCCCCCCACCAGAGACACCACCGAACTGCAAGGCATGACCCTGCCAGTAACAGATACAATGGGCGCATCGGGAGACGCCAATCCAGGCACAAATGCCATGATTAAAGTATTGGGAGAACTCGCAGACGAACTGCGCCGCTCAGTAGACTTTTACCTCAACCAGAGCGAAGAACTCGAAGTAGCGCAACTGCTGCTAGCGGGCCCGGGAGCTGCGATCGGCAAACTCGACGAATTTTTTATGCAAAGATTAAGCTTGCCCGCATCTCAAGTCGATCCCATCGAAACCCTAGGACTCGAAATCAACCAAGAAATTACCCCAGAACAGCGAGCAGGCCTAGGAGTCGCCCTAGGTTTAGGACTCAGGGAGGTGCTGTAACCTAACAGTTTTAGATAATAGTAGAAAAACCGATTTGAGAATTTTAGGAAAAAGCCCCTTCCTTTCTTCAGAACACACCTGATGCAGAAAGTAGAATATTGGACGTAGAAGGTAGAACGTAAAAGGCAGAATATCGGAGATAATAGAAGCAGCCACTTCCTTCGCAAAACAAGCCAAAAATAGTTTCTTTCTTCCCTAAATAAACCCTTCACTTCTACCCGCAATCTGCCGTCCAGTCTAAAATCTAAAATTGCAAATTAAAATCTAAAATCGAGTGAAGTCATGTACAGCCTAGATATTAATTTTCTCAACGACCGCCCGGACTACAAACCAGTCACAGCAGCCAAAAGCTCAGCTAAAAGAAGTTCCGGCCAAGGCAGAGACCAACTGCCCCTAATTGGCGCATTGCTGTTTGCCTTCGGCCTCAACGCCGCAGTCATGGGTGCCTGGTGGTGGGCGACCAACCAAAACACCAGCTTGGCTGCAGAACAAGCAACCCTCGACCAAGAACTGGCAAAGTTAAACACTCAAGCCGGTACCATCAAAGCCATCAACGCCGAAACCAACAAAATTACCGCCGAATACCAAGCATTAGCCGGAGTATTCGACCAAATCAAACCTTGGTCGGCGATGCTGCAAGACCTGAGTGCCCGCACTCCGGGGGGAGTGCAAATTGCCAAAATCGAGCAAATCGACCCCAGCCCCTCTCCCGTTGCAGCAC
>NZ_JADEWV010000326.1 GCF_015207455.1 Microcoleus sp. LEGE 07076 | reverse complement strand
TTGCTATAGCGTACCTGGCTAAGTCCTGAAAATTTTATGATCGCGCCTCCACAGCTTTCTCAAACAGCGCCACTAATTTTTTAGCTTCTAAATCCACATTATGTTGTTGAGCAACCCGTTCTGCTCCTGTTTTCCCCATTTCTTCTAGCTTTTCTAAAGGTGCTTCCAATGCCGCGCGCATCGCCACAGCTAATGCTTCTACGGAACCGGGAGGAACTAACCAACCGCAAACACCGGGTTCTACGAGTTCCGGGATGCCGGCAACATAGGTGCTAATTACGGGCCGATTGAGAGCGAGGGCTTCCATAATTACGACGGGTAAACCTTCGGCAAAACTTGGCAATACCATTGCGCGGGAAGCTAAAATTTCTTGCTGAACTCGATCGCCGCTGGCCCAGCCGGTAATTTCTATATGGTTTTGCAGGCCGAGTTGTGCAATCTGTTGTTCACTTTCAGCTCGCAGCGGCCCGTCTCCGACAAATACCAATTTAAACTCTAAGCCTTGAACTGCTAGCTTGCTGGCGGCTTCTAGCAATAACAAATGACCTTTTTGTTCGCTGAGCCTGCCGACACAAACTAGGCGGGGTGCTGCGGGGATGGGGACGTGCGGGTGAGCTAAAAAAGCTGCATCGACTCCGCAGTGTATGACGTGGATTTTTGACCAATAAGTGCGATCGCACCACCGAAAGAGCTGACTTTTGCCGAAGGAACTGACTGCTGCTACAAAGGTCGATCGTTTAATTTTTTCGTCTAAGGAAAGAAGTGTAGCTTTATCGAATTCTTCAGGGCCGTGAACAGTGAAACTGTAAGTCGGGCCGCCGAGTACGCGGCACAGCATGGCAACTGTTGTGGAATTTGTGCCGAAGTGAGCGTGAACGTGAGTTGTACCGGATTCTGCAAACCAATTTAAAAGAATGCAAGCTTCTGCTAAATAAGCTAGATGCAGCAAAATCCCCCGTTCCGAGTGCCAGCCAACTTTGAACATTAACTGCACAGCTTCGATGAATCGAATTGGTCTAGTTGCGGCAGCGCGCAGCAAACCCCACGCTAAGCCCTGTACGCCAACTCCTAGGATGACTTTGGTCAGTTCTTGTTCTTGTTTGTCGCCCTTGTCAACGAGTTCTGACTCGCAGGATCTGATGGAGTAACGCCCGACTTTGATGCCGCAAGTTTCGACGGCTAGGAGTTCTCTGCGGACGAAGCTGTGGCTGACTTTGGGGTATTGGTTGACTAGATAGGCGATGTTCATGAACGGGGCCAAAATATCATAGTAAAACTTAGATAAGTTTAGCCTTATGGGGGAAGTTAGGGGGCGATCGCAGGTTTGAGAAAGTTTTGGCCGCAATTAGGTCTGTCAACTAAAGTCCCCTTGCGGGGAAGTCTGAGCAACTGTCAAAACAAATTTGACTATTACGCAGCATTGTTACGGAAGCTAGTTTCCGTCCCCGTCAGGGGAAGTTTGCAATTTTTGGATTTTGCACTTAAGAAACTCTTTCTTTTTAACCCTATCAGGGTATCCCATTTTTTTTCAAAAGTCAAGTCCGTGAAAGTTTGAGGCTAAATTTTAGATATTTCGGTCAACTATTTAGTCGCTCTTTAACTATTCGCAGATTGTCAAAAGATTGGTCAACCTCTCTCGTTTTATATCTACTATAATGAATCCTAGAATCAGTTCTTATATCTGTTAAATATCGGGCTATTTGACTAGCATTTTTTAGTTCTTGATAAGCTTTATTCAAATCTCTGTACTGTCGATTTTTAGCAATTTTAAAAACGTAAGCAAGCAGGCGATCGTGAGGCGATGGGTAGTTTTGGTATTGTCGTTCGAGATCGTCTCCCTGAACCTTTGCATACCATTCTACCCAGTGCAGGGCTGCATAAAAACACATTGTTACTGCCCAATCAGGAGAAGTATCTCTGATACTAAGTGCCGCCTCTTCGTTATACTTAGCTTGTTCGCTATGGGAATGTTCGCTCGGCATAAAAATCAACAGCTACTTTCTAGTTTGTTCAGTAATTTAATATTTTTAACTTCCAGCCACCACAAATAAATTCTTGCGCGATTTCACTTGATTGTAGCTTGTAGAACTTGAAAAACTTATTCTCGATTCAGAAACTACTTTAGCCCCGTCTTTAATTTTGGCAAACTTCTCGACCACTTTTCTGGGAAAGTACCACTCTTCATTAGTTTGATCCCGCAAACCCCACTCACAATCAATTATTAAATCTTGGATTTTGTCCCAACTTTCATAATCTAACTCTGTTTCAGGGTGCAGTTCTAATTCAAATTCAATCCAGTGAATATCTAAGGCTCTAGGAGCTACGGCTCTAACTTTTGCTACACCGTCCATCTTCGCTAACTCCTGAACTAATTCCTGTACTTCAACAGGAGCAGTAGGCGACTTGAATGACTGCTTTGGTTTCAGAGGAGAAGAAGAGAATTGATAGAATTTCAAAGTTTCTGGATTCGATGTTAAGCTTTGAAGTTCTGGTTTTAAGTTTGTGATTACTCTCATTGTCTATTCCTGCAAAAAATCATTGAGACGATCTCTTAGAAATTCGGCTTTTTGCCGGGTGAATGCAAAACTGCCTACCAAATCTTTTGTCTTTGTTGACTCTGTATCTTCAGCAATAAAAGGACTATCCGATAACATTCCTGCGATTAATATCCCATCGCTCTCGTCAATAGCTATTACTACACCAGTTACCAGATAAACTTTATTTTTTTCTACATCATTCATTTGTGTCATCCTCAGGTATGGTCTTACCAAAACTATCACAACTTTTTGGGTTTTCTTTAAAACTAGGAACTGGATATATTGATATGGCGAGTTCCTAGTTTCTAGGCAAACGCTAGCTTGCACAATGGGCTGCTAAAAGCAGCTAATTACTTAAGCTGCGCCGTTTTCTGTTAGGCTACAAATCGGTATTCGGACATCTGTGACGAGACAGAGTAGCCTGGAACAGCCTTTACCCAGAAAACTGTATAGTAAGCTACACAATACCCCTGCTTGACTTTGCTTTGAGCGGACTCGGAACGGTTCAATGCTGAGTAATAGTCAAATTTGTTAGAGTGAGATTTTTCTTTGGCTAACATATTGTGGCTTCTTTTTATGCTTACAGTCAATATTATAGCGACGGGGCAGAGTTAACGCAAGGAGGTTTGGTAGTATCAACAGTCTGGTTTCTAGCCCGCACACTTGACTTTCTTGGGACTCCCATCTTCCTTAATATCTAAAATTTCAACTTTCACCACTTGTTCTTCAGAAAAAGATTGTGCTTTTTTCGGTTCTTTTTCAGTTAGCCTGATAGTTCCCAGAATTTCATAAGTTACTTTGTTCCCTTTGACAGCAGTAACTTTGGCTTCGATAATTTGACCTATCGCAAACTCATGACTGCTAATTGCTTTAGCAATTTCAACTTGTCTCGCTGACTCTACAACTGGGGCTGCAATTTCTCCAATTGGCCCCGCTTCTTTGTAGTAACGCATCAAACGAGATGCCCAACCTAAAATTTGCAGCAAAGTGCTAGCATCTCCTTGAAATCCTTTGAGACAATCGCTACAAGCTTTGTCGATGCTGCGGTAATAATCTGTGGTTTTGCCACTGTGTCCGATTTGTCTGCCATTACCGACCAGGGTTTTCAGGTACTTGAAAAACCTGGAATTAGCATCCGATAGATTTTGATTAACTGCATTGCGTAAATACGCGATCGCCTTTCCAAACTCATTTACATCAGTTTGTTCTTTGACAAGATTTTGCGCGATAGCGTGGGCAATTTTCCACTGGTCTTCGGTCAAAGATTCTGTCACTAATTCAGTATTAGACATCTTTAATACATTCCTGTTGGAGGTTCGCGATCGCTCGGATATTTTAACACTTTAGCTAGTTGTTGCAGTTGAGTTGCTTGCACTAAGCTAGAATGAGCAGCTTGAATATTTTTCTGCATGAACTGTTGCAAATTTGTTCCACTCATGCTGTCAGATTCGGGAGGATTGTAGGAGAAATAGCGAGCGCGCAAATCTCCCTTGTTTTGCAAAACCTTTGCTGCTGTGACTTCCACAGTCATTGTTCCCATGCCGATCGGCTTTCCGCCGCCTACCTTGAGGGCGATCGGATATTTCGGATCTTGTCCCAACACAATCAACAGCGTTCCTAACTCTGCTGCTGTTAAGTTTTTGAATTGTATCTGTGTTTTGAAAGTATACTCTTTAGCAGCTTGTTGAACAGTAATGCCTTGATTTTGACCTTTATCGATCGCTCTAATTGTGTGATAATAAAACTTGCGCCCTGCTACTTTACCTCTTTGGTCAAAGTATGCCTTTCGTGCTATACGAGGACTCCATAAATTGGGCATAAATCCTGTAGCAAAGCCTGTATTTTCGCATTTAGCATCGTTAAATTCAATTAGCCCTTGCCAATTTAACGCACCGAATACTTGACTTGCGGGACAGAGTTGTTCTTTGGTTTCACATGGCAATCGTTCAGATGGATATTTATCTTTATATTCTTTTTTGTTAGTAATTACTCCTAAAGTGCTGTTAGTAATCGCTTCATAAGTTGAGCGGATGCAGCCTTTCAGCGAACTAC
>NZ_JADEWV010000325.1 GCF_015207455.1 Microcoleus sp. LEGE 07076 | reverse complement strand
TGTCAAAAACCTAGCGCATGGCGATGGTAAAAACGGTGATTTTTGGCTGGGGAAGTATGTAACTTTTAGTCGCAGCAAAGCTAGGTTGACAACTGACGTTTGGATTCCCAACCAGTTTTTACACCAGCACGTTTTAATTGTCGGCCCGCCGGGAGCAGGTAAAACTGAACTGTTGCTGAAATCGGCTGAAAATTTGATGCAAAAAGGCAATTTGGTTTGCGTTGATGCAGCGGGTTTTTTGGGCGATCGCCTTGCCAACTTCGCTCGTAGTGCGGGGTCAAAGTTAGTTTGCTGGGATTTGAGTGCTACCAAAAATCAAGTTGTTTGGAACTTTTTGGAGGAATTGGAAAAATTTGGGACTGAAAAGGAAATTAGGGCGATCGCAGAAGCTCTCTATGGCAATATTGACGACACAGACCCCAATGCCTCTTTCTGGAAGCGGGACATCATGTGGTTGACTGCCATTCTCGGAGTAGTTGTGGAAGCGCGGCGGCAAAATTTAGTCAAACTTGACCCTAGCGATTTACCAGCTCTTGTCATGGACAGATATGCCGTCGAAGGTTTATTAAATAATTTGCCTCAAGCTAATTCTCAATGGGGTTGCGATCTTTATTCATACTTGAGTCTCCCGGACGATCGCTTTGGATTAGATATTAGTTTCCTGCAAAATAAGCTCAGCCCCTTCAAAGATCCAGGTGTCAGAAGAATTTGCGACGGCGCAAGCGCCATTTTTTTATTACAAGCCTTAAACGGCACTTCCAGACACACTTTAGTAGTCGGTCAATCCCTCGCTGATGGCAAATTTGGCTCGTCTTTGGCGGCAGTAATGATTAGCTATGTGATGAATGTGATGTACCGGCGGATGAAAAATCCCCAGCACAGTTGGATGCCCACTTATATTATCTGCGATGAAGCTCCTCGCTTAAAAAATATTGACTATGAAGAATTAACAGCAATTGGCCGCAATGCCAAAGCAGGTGTGTTTTTGATGTGCCAATCAATAGACCAATTTCCTGAAAAAACTTTGCCAGCACTTAACAACTGTCGGACTCAAATCTTTTTGCAGGGAGTGAGTCACAAAACAGCGGATTGGCTGAGTAAACCTTTAGGAGAATATCAAAGGCAGGTGATGACTATGACTGTATCTGGAGGGACGGTTGGCCCCAGTCCTTTTAATCCAAGAAGTGTCGGCTACGAACGAGTTCCTATTTTGGGGATTTCGGAGATTAGCAATCGGCCTTTGGCTGCAATGCCAAGTGGGTTGAGTGCGATTGTCCGAGTGAATGCTTCGCAAACGCCGACGACTAAACCTTTTTTAACAGATTATTCAGCACAGTAGGAGGTGATAAGAATGGGGGTGATTTATATTGGCGATCGCGAAACAGGTAAAACTTCTTTGGTATTGGAGCTAGTTAATCCGAAAAATAACTATGTCAAAGTTATTAATGATGATTATGAAACTCTCAAAAAAAATCTATATGACGAAAGCTTGGGAAGAACAAAGGCAACAGATGCAATCCAAGCAATTTACCAAAGACAAATGCAAATTCAGGTTCAATTAGTAACATCAAAGCAAATTACTTTAGATTGGCTGGATACCCCAGGGGAGATATGGCGAAATAGTTGGCAATCAGCAAATCCAAAGGAATGGAACATTTTTCTAGAAACAATTCTCCAAAGTGAAGGTATTTTACTGATTGTTCCACCCTATCGAGAAATCCTCAAACCAGATGTCAACCCCGAAGATTTCATTACTCAGGAGCAATGGTGCAATCGATTTAATCGATGGGTGGATTTCTTTCGTTACCAATGTCCGAGAGTACGGCATTTAGTAATTTGTTTAAACAAAGCCGATCTTTTTTGCGACATTCACAAAGAAGCCTCACAATTAGAATATATTCCTCATCGGTCTAGGATGAACTGGCAGCAAAGGAATGCCTATGTGTTTCAACGGTACTTTAGACCGATTAAACATCAAATTGACGAAATTAATAGCAGTGTATCCGGGCTATCAATTCGTTGTTTCATTACTAGCATTCATAATCGATCTTTATTGGAATTGCCTTGGATTTATCTAGGCAGCTTTTTATAAAAATAAAGGAGTAAACATCATGGGAAATATTTGTATAATTGGGCCGAGAAATTCAGGAAAGACAACTTACTTAGCAGCTTTAGCTTACAAAATGCGAGCGAGTAAAAATTCCAAAAAATTCAACATTCAACCTCTGGGAGATGATTCTAAAGACATAGCAGAAAAAGCCGAAAATATTATTTGTCAAGGAGCCTCTTTTGAACCGAATAAAATAGGTGGCATGACAAAAGGAGTTGATGATTTACCACTGTATTCTTTTAATGTTGAAATTCACAACTCTTGGTTTACGAAGCCAGATTCATTTCAGCTCAACGTGAGAGATTATCCAGGGGAGATATTTGAAAAAATAGCCGATCCCAATCAGTCCGATCCCAATCAGTCCGATCGCGATCGGTCCGATCAAAAAATCTGCAAAGAGTTTATTGATGAGTGTTTAATGAAGGATGTAATAGGTTGCTTAATTCTCCTCACAGCATGGGATCGAGCAGCAGACGCTTTGTACAACAAAGTGATGAACAGATTTATAGACTTGATGGACGATCGCGATCGTACCAAAGACTTCCGGCTGGCGGTAGCTATGAGCAAGTCTGAAAGGGGAGAACTTTGGTCGGGAAGGTTAGATCCAGAAACAGATTTATTTAGATTGCATCTCCCTAACACAACCGATACTTTACGGAACAGCAGAATTCTCTCCCAAAGTCTTGTACGATTTTATGCCATTTCTACTTTTGGAGTATTGGACAGAAATGACCCCAGACCGAATCGGATTGATGAACGGGGAAAATATGGCAAAGCTTCGGTTCTGAGACATACAAAGAGTTGGAAACCTTATAACTTAATCGAGCCTCTTCATTGGCTGAGTCAAACTACTAAATCAAACGAAAAGGTGAAGTAAATGTTCGATTGGTATAAAAATAAAACAACAAAATCTAGTGTTTCTGAGCCGATCGATCGTAGTGCCCAAGTCCGGGTAATTGGCGATCGCGCTTCTGGCAAAACGGCTTACATGGCATCCCTAGCTTATTGGCCCAATGCGAATTCTTCTAGTCCTGTTCAGACTGTCACGCCTCTCAATGATGACACCAACGAACTGGTTGAGAATGCTCAAAATATTTTAGAGCAAGGACTACAGCTTGGACAAACCGATTTGAAGGTAAGTGTAGAAGATGTCCAGGATTACAGCTTGAGTATTGTTCTTAAAGGGCAATTTAGTTGGAAAGAGCCAAAAGTTACCTTGCAGCCACAGCTTGTCAAGCTAAACATAAATTGCAGAGACTATTCTGGTGAATTTTTTAGCGACTTGCTACACAAAACCGGAGATTCACAGTTAACAAATTATCTAGAAGATTGCTTACTGGCAAATGGGATTATGTTTCTCGCAGATGGTACAAGTCACCGTAAAGATTCTGAATATGCTAACGGTCTGGATAAGTTTTTAATAGCTCTCGATCGCACTGATATTAGCAAAATCCAACGACGCATTGCTTTTGTCATGACTAAGTGCGAACAGTCGGAATTGTGGGTGAACCGCCACAAGCCAAGAGAATTAGCCCAAGCTCGTTTTCCTCAAACTTTTAGGAAATTGCAAGCGTGGCAACAAACGGGAGGCGGTCAAGTGGATTACTTTACTACTTCTGCTTTCGGTGTGTTGGGGAGTAAGTATCCAGAACCAAATTCAGTACGGATAAAGCGCGATCGCGGTGGCACAAGTTCTTGTATTAAAGACCCAAAACGCTGGAGACCTTTTGGTTTAGTAGCTCCCATTTACTGGCTTTGTACCGGCGAACGACACAAAGAATTAGATAAGGACTAAAAAAATGAACTCACCAATTCTTGAAATTCACGAATTTAGCACCGGCATTCAAGCAGAAAGAACCCCCGACGGCGGATGGGTATCGCGGGGATTTACGGGCCAGTATATAAACAGAACCCTTGACCCCCTTCCTACTGCTGTTGAGAATGCCATTAGAAACAGGGATTTTGCCGTTGCTGAAGGTGCATCCAGAGACAATCCTGCAATCATTGGCCGCGAAGTGAGTGATGATACCGAAAATTGGTCAGTCATTGCTGTCGTCACCAGAGGTGGAGACGATCGCGGCCGTAGCGCTTCCATGTATCGTTACTTTCTCTGCAAAGGAGCGGGCAATTTGTGGCAGATATTGGCTTGGATCGAGTCTGAACGTAAAGGGGGACGGATGCCTGTTTTCGACCCTTTTGAAACGAAATATATAGGGCAGCCCAATCAATTCTCTGCTCCCAATCAACCTCAAATTCCTCTAGGTTCAGAACTTGAACAATTACGGGCTAATGATGCTCCAGTTATTGTTCCTTTTGGGAAGGCGTGTACCACATGGATTCTCAATCAAATGGCGACGGAAAAAGCCAGAGCAAGCAATCAGCTTGTCGCCTGGGCATTTCAAGTAGAAGCCTTGGAGCAACCCAGAGGTTTTTTGGTGATTCAGCCCGCTAGCGAAAAAGCCGAGCAATTGTTGCAGAGGGCGATGGCTAGCACCCCTCAATATACCGCTCCCATTGCCAGGGAGTACGAGATTAAATCGGCAATCAAAGGTTTGATTAGCCGGGATAAGGTCAAGCCGGA
>NZ_JADEWV010000001.1 GCF_015207455.1 Microcoleus sp. LEGE 07076 | reverse complement strand
CGGTACGGTTGCCGAAAATATTGCTTACGGCAGTTTTGAGGCAACCGATCGAGAGATAGTAAATGCTGCTAAAATTGCGGAAGCTGACGAGTTTATCGCCCAATTGCCCGACGGTTACAAGACTATTGTGGGGGAACGCGGTCAAAAATTGTCGGGGGGACAGCGGCAGCGAATTGCTATTGCGAGGGCTGTTTTGAAGAATCCGCCGATTTTGATTCTTGACGAAGCTACTTCAGCGGTGGATAACGAGACGGAGGCGGCAATTCAGCGATCGCTCGAACGAATTACCAAAAATCGCACTACAATTGCGATCGCCCACCGTCTTTCTACTGTCCGCAATGCCGATTGTATTTGTGTCATGGAAGAGGGGCTAGTGGTAGAATCGGGGCAGCACGAACAACTTATCGAACACGATGGAGTTTATGCGTCGCTCTGGCGCGTGCAATCTGGTATAAAATAAAAACGCAGCGGTTTTGGGCATTGGCCAAACAGGTCATTGGGCATTGGTCATTGGTAATTAGTTATTCACACTCTTCTAATAACAAATAACCAATAACAAATAACCAATAACAAATAACCAATAACAAATAACCGCAAGATATTAGTTTCTACAAGCAAAGAGAGAAAATGTTTCTATTTGATAGCCCTGAGTCCAAACCCAATCCCAATAGCTGGCGCAGCAAGTTGGATACATTTGTCAAAGATAACAAACAAGAATTGGCTGCTTTGGCTTGGGGGCTATTTTTGGAGAGAGGCGAGGAAAGTGAAGATGTTTTAGGAATTGATGTTGTAGAAAAGCCGCGTTTCGTATATTTTAAAAAAGATGCGATCGAGGAATTGAACCGCCAAGTCAAAAATCACATTCAGGAAATTTTAGGAATTTTAAAAGCTCACAAACCTGAAAAAGAAGTGACAATTGTGGCGATCGGTGAAGGTGAAATCAAGCTAATTTTATTTGAACCTAAGCCCGAACCTCCTGTTTGTTTTGAGGAAGCTGCGACGGATGTCGATACATTGTTGGCTAAGCTGGAACAGCAGATGCTTGAATATATGAAATAATCCAAAAAATACAGCCCTGCCTACTTGCCGGGGCAGGCACGGGGGCAAGCCCTCCGCTTCGCCCCGGCATACTTGTACAGATTATTTAGGCTGGCTATACACCTTTCTTTTTTTTATGAGATACTTTTTTACCTGATGTTTTGTGAGGGCGATCGGGTTCTTTAACAGCATATTTTAACAGAAAATCATCAGGCTTTACTAACGCAGGCTCTGCAATATGCAAACGGCGGAAGTCCAACCAAATCTTTTCGTTTAACAGCTTCAAAGCTTGGCGGCGATCTAAGGCTGCGATCGCACCCATTACTTGACACAAATTCGATCGCAATAACTCAAGATTAAAGTCATCCACAGAAAATTGACTCACCATTGAAATCCCTGTTGCCAAATAAGCTGAATCCGGCGATATCTTTTTCGATCTTAAACCCTGAGAAACCACCTTTAGCCACACCGGATATAGTTCTAACCAATTAGCGAGTTGCAATTGATTTAATGCCATTTCCTCCATTCCCAGCGCCCCCCAAGTACAAAGCGATGTTTCAGCTAAATTAGCATCCCGATTTTGCACCGCAGACTCCCATAATTCGCCCGCATAATCCTTAAATCGAACCGCCAAAAAATCATAGGCTTCCTCAACTTTATCGGCCGCCGCAATCTTGTAAACCGTCTCACCGCGCGGCAACCTATCGCCCCGATAAGACAGCCAATTGTGAGAACCGCACAAATGTATTTTTCGATCGACTACAACTTCCTTCGCATGAGAATTTCCCAGCCAAAATACCTGCACTGCTGACAAACCTTCCCGCGTTTTAATTTCTCTCAGCTTTTGCTCGACTTGTGGCGGAATTGGTCGGGTTTCATCCTCCTGTCGCCTAGAAATACCATGACCAATTAAAATCCACACTCCCCTATTCGCCAAATTTTGAAGTAATTGAATAAACTCATTATCTACCACTTCCTTGCTCACCCAAGGAGAATAAATTAAGACTTGATGATTCCCTTTCCTCAAGGTTTCCAAAAAAGACTTCCGAATTTGACTATCCCGCAGTAAAATTACTTGGTCTTTTTCCTGACTTCCCTTAGACGCAACTTGCTCCCCCATTTCCCTCAATTCTTTAACTGTTTCAATCGCCTGTTGTTCTATTTTCTGAATTCTGGCTTCAACTTCTTGATTTCGTTGATTGAGGAGTTCTTCGCGTTCCGCAGCAATTGTTTCATCGCTCAAATGCAGCAAGTTTTGCAAAGAAACTTTGCCTTCAGTTTGCAAAATGTCAAGCAGATCGGAAGCATAGTTTAAAATTTGCTTTCCTCGTCTTACTTGCAGCTTAACTGCATCTTCAAGGGCATCAAAAATCACAAAAATTGCCACAGATTGCCAAATAGCTTGAGTCTCCTTGGTAAAATTAGCAGCAGTAATGATTTTACCATCTTCAGGAACGTGCAAGCCTAAACCCGAAGCCTGAATAATTCGTTGGAGTTCCTCAAGTCCTAACTCAGATATTTCTTGACACCGATTTTCTAGGGCAATCAAATCTTCAAAAATTGGTAGCTCGATTTGTACTTCTTCTAAAGGGGAAGATAGAAAAAATAGATTTCCCTGCAGGGGGTCGGATATCGCATAAATCTGCTTCGTTTGTGGCGGTTGCGGTACTGAACCTTCTAAGTAAAATTGTTTCCCTTGAGGAGTTAGAATAATTCTGGCATCCGGTGTTACAGCTAAAGTTTCTAAACTCCGCAAAGTCATAGCCGTATTTTGCACGAATACAGGGTCAAGCCCCAAAGCTTGTGCTAATTCATTTTCATTAGGTGTCAATTCAAGCTCGATCGCAGCGCGGAGAATAAACTCTTCAACAATGTTAAACTTACGGGGTTCGCTAATAGTAACTTCTACTGATATTTGCTCTAAACAGTAGCGAAATTGGCGGCCAGCCAGCACTGATATACCAGCGGGACTTTGCTTTTCAATTTGTTGGACAAATTCTTGTAATTGGGGGTCAATTGGTTTAGGAGATGATACTAAAAACATCAATAATTATTCCTATATAATTCAATACAGTCAAGAGAAGAGTTTTGAACCACAGAGGGCGCAGAGGGCGCAGAGGGAAGAGTATTGCGAGGGTTTTGGATGTCGTAAAAAAACCTTTTATCCCTCCCCTCTCTGTGTTCTCTGTGTTCTCTGCGGTTCAAAACTATTCTTAATATCTACTGAAATTCATCAAAAGCGTTAAGTAAACCGTTCTTTATTGTCATTCATGGTTTTATTTTCCTTCTGGATTACTTGAGTTTATGCAATATTTCCTGGGTTGTTTTAATGGACTCCTACCCATTTTAACCCAAGACGCTAGAAACATCAATCAATCCTCCATTGCGGCGCACAATATTTGCCACTTCGGAATACATACTTCCCACTTTACCTTTGTGCTTGGTAAATAGTGAATGGCATCCCACAATTATTAGCAATTCTTGAGCGCGGGAAAAGGCAACGTTTACCCGTTCTGGCTTTTTCGCAAAGCCAATATCTCCATCGGGATTGTTTCTCACCATGCTGACAATAATAATCGGGCGTTCCATGCCCTGAAATCGGTCAACAGTACCCGTTCTAATGGCAAGGGAGGGGAATTTGCGATCGCCGAGCATTTCTTCAATTCGCCTCAATTGAGCGCCGTAAAAGGTAATGATACCGATTTCTTTTTTGGGTTGTCCTTCCGCAACTTTCAGGCTCCAAACCTCCTCCATTTGTTCGCACAGAATGTCAATGGCTTCTACTTCCTTAAGATTGTACCGGGAAGTTCCCTCTAACTGCTCTTGAAATCTCTGTTCTTGTGGCATTTTTACCCACATTAGGTGATGTTCTGCTCGGATGATGTCGCCTGCTAGATTGTGCGATCGCACTTTTTCAGGCTCCACAATCCCACAACGCAGGCTATGGTCGTAAAATTGATTAATTGCTCCCATAATGTACGGGTGCATCCGATACTGAACAGTCAGCCGCCGCTTGATGCTTTCTGGTGCAGCTTCAAATTGTTTCTTAAATAAAGATTCTTCCAGAAAGCTGATATCTTCTGGTTCGATTCCCATTTCTGTCGCGATTTCTTCTAAACTCTTTTCATGTAGCATTGGCGGTAACTGGCGGTAGTCACCAATCAATACTAATTTTTTGCCTTTGAGTGCAGGAATCAGGATTTCTGGAGGCGTGCATTTGCTTACTTCGTCAATGATGACTACATCAAAGTTATTAAAATCTTTGAAACCGTAGCCCGCTACTTGGCTGCAAGTAATGCCGATGACGTTGGCGTTATCGATGTAAACTTGTCTCAATTCGCCCCGATCTTGTTCGGAGGGGCTGCGGAGTTTTGCAATCCAATCTTGAGTTAGTTTTTCATAGCCTTTGAGGTGGGATTCTTCTTGAGTGAGTTGTTGATCCCAAGCATCGAATTGTGTTTTGACTGTGCGTAAAAAGTTGATATCGTATAAGCCGCTGTCGGGGATTGGTGGCTTTAGGCGATCGGGGATATTTTGCCATGCTGACTCCCACCATTTTCGTTCAGAAATTAAATAGAATGGTATTTGTTGCTGTTGTTGCGATTGTTGAATTTGAACTTCTATTTCTTGAAGCTGATTTTGAAATTCTCGAAGTTGATTTAAGGCGTTACTAATCGTCTTTTGTAAGCTTGGTTGAATGGTTGTAAGAGACTCTTTTATTCCTCGCAGTCGCAATAAGGGATCGAGTGAGGAGATTAATTGTTCAAACTGAAGTATCTGATTTTTCCACAAATTTATTAAGTCTGATTTTTCGGAAAATCGCTCTAAAAAGAGAGAAACAATTGGTAGTGAAAGGGAAGAAGCTCGTGCAGCAAACAATCTAGCAGAATCACGTAAGTTAGTGCTAATTCCTGGCAATGCTGGAAACTTGTTCAATAGCTTCTTCCCTCTTTCTAACTTAGCTTCAGCTTCACGATCACGATTAAGAGCATCTAATTCACTTTTAGCAGTCGCTATTGCCTGCTGTTGCTTGGTTGTCGCTTGCGGATGTTCTTTAAGCTGTTGTTTTAGCTGCTGGAGTTGTTTTTCAGCTTCCGGTTGATTCTGCTCTAGCCATTGAGATATACTGGCAGCAATACCATCAATCGCTTCGGCTGCAATGGGATTTAATTCCGCATCAAAGTTGGGAATTTGCACTTCACTTTGTTTGGCAATTAAATTAGCAATTTTCGAGCGACACCTATCCAGGTTAGAACGCCAAGGCTGAGGTTTGACGGGGATACTCGCCAGTAAATCAAGGGGCAATTTAATCAAGTTATCTGTAAATATCCGCCTCTCTTGTACACATTTTTTTAACTCCTTATACACGCTATCATAAGCTGTAGATTCCCAGTTTTTTAAGGCGTTTAAAACAGAGTTCTTTGGGTTGTGTTCTAATTCCTGTTGTTGGTTCAGCCAGTTTCGCACACTAACAGCAATACCACTAATAATTTCTTTGGCTACTACGTCCAGTTGGGGATCAACAAGAGAATTTTGCTTGGCTTCACTTTTGCTTAAATTAGCAATTTTTGATTTGCACCGATCGAGATGCGATCGCCACGGTGCGGGATTAGCCTTGACAAATGACACCACGTCCAGCGGTAATTGAATTAGATCGTCTGTAAAGACTCGATTAGTGTCTGCACATTGCTTCATCGCTGCATAAACGCGATCGTAAGCGGTGGATTTCCACTGGTCTATTTTAGTTCTGACTGCAACAATTCTTAATTTTCTGTTTTCCAAACTTTTGATACTTTCCTCTAGATTTTTCAGCTTGGTAAGACTTTGCTGATAATTTGTTTCCAAAAGTTGAACGGCGGCTGACTTCTCACGGAACACTTGTGCAGCTTGATCGGCTTCTCTGAGGGATGACATCGCATCTTGGAAATGAGACAATGACATCTGAATTTGTGGAAGACCTTGAGCTTTTAACCAAGCCACTAAAGGAAAATGATTAAACCGTAAATAGTAAGGAATTTGAAGATTCATTTCGGTAGCTAGAGTAACCGCTCTTTCAACTTTTACCTTGAAGCTTTCTTCAGAAAGATACCCCAATCTAAGGTCTTTGGTACTGTCGCAGAGTTTTATAGCTGCTGTCAATAAATTACTTACTGCTACATCTTCCCAATTAATTGAAGGTTGAGATATTAGCAATTCCAAACCAGGCAGGATATATTCAACAATTTCGCGCTGTTTAGCTTCCGATTCTTCACAGACACTTTCATGCGCCCTACAGGTTTCCTCTAACTCTACCTTGCGCGATCGCAACTCCTTGTAACTTTCTTGTAACTTTTCCTCTGCTCGCAAATACGCATCAAACCGCTCGGAATCTGCCAACAAGTTATTGAAAAACTCTATATCTTCCCGCTGTTTTGCCAACCGCTGCTCGCAGTCATCAGCCGTATTTCTCAGCCAATTGCCAATTACTTTATCTTCCACAAATGGCAAACCTTCCTCTTCAACTCGCTCCGCGCGCCCCTTTCGCAAAGCGCGAATAACAGGACTATGAATTAACCGACTCAACGCATTATCAACAGCTAAATTTGCTTGAGAAGCAATTAAAGTCCTCCCGCCCCGCAGCGCAACTTGATAGGAAATTTCAGCGATGACTGTTGTTTTCCCCGTTCCTGGCGGGCCTTGAATTAGCGCTAAATCGGGTGCAGATAAGACGGCTTCTACTGCTGCAACTTGGTCGGCATTTGCCCCTGACAGCAACAAATCCTCTGGTTTCAGTTTAACAGTTGTTTGTGGGTTTCTTGCCTGAGAAGCATCGAAGAAAAACTCGCCTACATAGGGATTCTGAGCAATTCCCTTTTGCAAATCGTCTAAAGCTTTTTTCTGCCGTTTAATTTGAGTTAAATCTCCCGCAGCCTCGAAAGACAAAAAGCCTGTTCTCGGCAATTGATAGTTTCCTTCTCCTATTTTTTCTACTAACTCAGCATCCAGTCTCACCCGGATAAATCCCTTTGCTTTGTCAACCTCTTCGATCGAGCCTAATAAAATTGCCTGCCACTTGAAAAGCTGTGGGACAGATTCTCGATTGTCGGATGTGCGATCGTCTTGCTCGCGGATTTCTTCAACTCGAACTACAAGTTTTATATCTTCATTTCTAGCCTTAGCTGCTCTTGTCCAAAAGTCATCTTGTTTAAGAGCGGTTCCTGATGATTTGTCGAGTTGCGCTAGAGATGCGTTAATCTCAAAAGTGATTTTGCGGGTAGCAGAGCCGTAATTATGACCGAAAAAAGGTACGAAAAATTCTCGCGTTTTAGCAATTCGCTCTTCTATCTTTAAAAAGGCTTTCCAAGCTTTTAACTGTTCTTCGGTTGGCACGCACTCGCCGCAAAATGGAACTGTTTTTATGCGATCGAAAGCCGCATTAGATACGGGCATTCGAGACTGGCGATCGAGGTGCAGTCCCAGGGAAAAAAGAACGGAAAATCCGTCATGATATCCCCGTTCTGGAGATACTAAACGAGCTGAAAGCAACCGCAAGTTATTATATCTATCTTCTGTTACCAGAGCTAACAAACTTAAGGTTTTTTGCCGTTGTTTCAGAATTTCTGGTAAGTTTGCTGTTTCGATATCTGTGGCGATCGCCAGTTCCCATTTTTCTTCGCCCGGTGATTCTCCCGGCTCTTTGCGACGGACGTAGAAAGGCCTGGGTTCGTCTCCGAGAATATCTGAAAGCAATTCGGCGGCACGATCGCGCCGATCGCTAAATTCAGGATACTTTAACAGAGCGTTTTTACCTTCTAGTTCGCGGATTAGGTTATCTGTCGCCCGATCGCCCAAAAACCGATAGCCCCAATTTTCATTATTATTTATAGGCTCTGTTGCAGTTGGCGATGAAAAAATAGATAGATTATTACTGATTTGAGGTGCTGTAACAATTGCCGAAATTTCTATTAAAAATTGCTGGTTAGATGCTTGCAAAACAATAGAGCCAGATAGGTTAGTTCCGGGGGGAATATCTTGGGAATTGAGGATAATATCTAGTTTTTGCAAGCCGCAAGAAAGGTAAGGCTGCTGTACTTTTAACCAAGGGTGAGAGCAGGAAACATTGCAGTCGCCACCGAGTTGCAGTTGCTCGGTTCGCTGCAAGTATCGGTTAGTTTGGATTTCGCCGAAGCCGACGGCGGCGGGGATATCCCAGCTTGCTCCGGGCCATTGGACGTTGGGAGCGCTTCCCAAACATCTTACTCTATCTAAAACTGGCGCGGTATGCGGTGCGGCGGCGATCGCAACTTCTCCCGTATTGCCACCCACAGTCCGCTCAACGCTCAAGTTTTCCAGTTTCACACCGGGGACTGCGATTCTCAAAACAGGTTCGTCAGCGGCAAAAATGACGGTGTTTTCTCCTTCCCCCCGCAGCGCGATCGCTTTTTCAATGGTAAATGGCCCCTTATATTCCCCTGCTGTCAAAGCGATCTCATATCCATCTTTAACAATTGTCAATAACTCACCAAAGTTGTCGGGATCTGCGGAGAAAGTAGGCATAGATACTTCTGGGGGCGATCGGGAAGTTGATTTTTGGGTTTCTGAAGTTAACTACAGTTTAACACTGTTTAATTACGGTTAACATACTCACCGCACTTTGGAAGCGATTCCCTACCCTACCCTACGGGAACCGCTACGGGGAACGGGAACTGCTAAGGAGAAAGGGATAGCTTCGCTTCACGCCCGGTTTGCCTACGGAAAATGAAACAGTTACATAAAGATAAGAAAGCCTGCAAACCCTCTCCGGCTGTTAATCGCGATCGATCGACCTTAATTTTTATGCCATCAAAGCAACCAAGAATCAAAATAACCAACAGGCGGCGAATCGTCATGCAAAACTTGAGCTTTATCTAAATTAGGTATAATTTCAGCTAATTCTGAACCTACTCTAATATCGATCGCCCTATCGATTAAGGAAAACGAAAATTCATGCCCATCTTGCAAATATTTTGCTCTGGAAACAATGTCTTCTTTCTCTAAAATAGGGCCGTTAGTCCCAATCAAAACACTGTTAATGTCCTTCCAAGGAGACACGTACACCTGAGAAAACACGCTTTGAAAAGTCTTCACCTTTTCGGCAAAAAACTCATCTCTTTGCAGCAGATTTACCAGCACAACTCCCTCGCTTGACAAGTGTTTTTCGCAGAGTTGATAAAATTCTTTGGTAGCCAGCCGGTGCGGAGAGTAACCGTTGCCACAAAACACGTCGGTCATAATTATATCGTACTTAATATCTGGATTTTGCTGTTCTAGATATTCTCTCCCATCCTGGATTGTGACGCTGAGTCGGCTGTCAAACTGCACTCCAAAACACTTTGTGGCTGCTGAAATCGCGATCGGGTCTACATCAGCACATTCTATAACAATTTCCGGCAAATAATGGTGCAGGACTAACGGAATTCTGGCACCGCCAAACCCAGCTATATAAACTTTTTTAGGTTGATTTTGCCAAACTAAACCCAACATCATCGCTTGGGTATATTCAGAAACTAAATGCAGGGGATTGTTGAGGTCGATGACAGATTGCAATAAATCTGTATGCAAATTCACTTTCTCTACCAAAGAGAATTTAATTTTATTTTTATCTTTCTTAACTGTAACATAGTGAACTCCCGACTCTTGGCAAAAAATCACTCCATCCGGCTGTTGTTGCACCCAAGCCAGCCGCTGTTGAATATTCCCTAAATTGAGAGTTTGCCAGTTTTTTTGTTGGTCAATCATTAATTTTAATTTTTATGGCACACACGGGCAGTCAGAAACCGGGTTTTTTACAAAAATTCTGCTTCGCAGTCGGCATATTCAACAAAAAACCCGGTTTCTTTAGTTTGATTAAGCAGGCTGTACGCGCTTGTAAGTCACTAACTCCAAACCCGAAATCGAAAAATCAACTTTTTCCCACTCTTGCTTGTCACCTTCCAAATTTTCAAACGCGGAGGAGGTGAGCAAAATCTCTCCCCGTTGGGCCAAATCCTCTCCCAGCTTCGATGCCAGATTAAATTCCGATCCGTACATATCCTCTCCTTCCAGCATCAAAACATCGCCGCTACCAATCCCAATGCAGAGGTAAATATCCATTTCCGGTGGCAGAGTCGTGTTGAGGGCCGCCGTTTGTTTCAGAGAGTCGATCGCAGATTCCACAGCAGATTTTACATTAGGAAACACTGCAAAAATATTGTCTGCTTCTTCCTTAACGACACGGCCTCCGCATTCGGCAATTATCGGTTTGACAATTGCCTGCATTCGGTGAATCATCGCCAGAAAATGAATGATTCCGTAGCGGACTGTCGTTCGCGAAAATCCCGACATATCGATTACCAAAATTGCGTGATTTTGGCAGAAAGTGGCATTTATTTCCGCATCAATTTCTGCGGCTTTTTCGGGACGTTCGTTTCTTTGTTGCAGTAACTTTTGCAAATAAGCGCGGTTATTTGTTTTCATTGTATTTTAATTAAATTCCCAATCGCGACACAGTTCTTGAGGGCGACCAGCGGGATGCACCGCACAATTGATACTGTCCTTACCGTAATAATAATCGCAGACTTTGCAAGGTTGAGTTTTCTCTAATTTTTTAATCAAAATTGCCCGTATTTTCTGAACTCGATTTCGATACTTGTTGGCATTCGAGTGACTCGGTTCCATTGCCAAAGCTTGCTCGAAAGCAGCCAAACTCGATTCGTACAATTTAAGAATTTGGGCGAAATATTTTGTCCAAGCATCGGCGCGACTTTGATAGAGTTCGACCGTATTTAAGTTTAAAATTCCGTATTCCGTCCAAGCGTCCGCCGAAGCTCGATCGAACTTGATATTGGCATTTAGCAACACTTTTTTGATGGTCTCCAAAAGTTCTCTGGGCTGCCAAGGTTTGCTAACATAAGCCTCGGCGCGATCGATCGCCCTGGAAAAAAAAGCTAACTGCTGTCCCTTCCCGGTTAAAAATATTACTGGTATATTCCGAGTTTCGGGATTGGCTTTAATTAAACGGCAAACGCCGTAGCCGTCCATGCGAGGCATCACGATATCCAATAATACTAAATCCGGGTAACTCCGCTCAACTCGATCCAGTGCTTCCACACCGTCAGATGCTTGAATTACATTCAATCCGCTGCATCTCAACTGATGCGAAATGCACTCTCGCTGGCTGCGGGAATCTTCCACCACTAAAACTGTACTCATCACTCCACACCTGGTTTCTGAGGTAAACTTGTTCGCTGCTTGAAGTTGTCATTGCTGAAATTATTTTACCCGCATTGGATATTTTTATTGCGCTGGGAAACTAAACTTAGTCAAATTGCAACAAATCTTAAACAGGGGAGCGAAGATGATACTTATCAGAAAATGCTGGTTGCTAATATTTACAATACCCGGACAATTATTCGAGGTTGAGGTGGCAAATATTTGGCTTTTAAGCCTTAATCAGGGCAAAATGTAGTTATGTCCGACTAAAATATTGTTGAATTGCCACAGATAATCGGCTACTGTGTACGTTGAAGTTCTTAAGGACGACAAATGAATCGATTGCTCCTCACTTTACTGGTAAGTCCGACGCTGTTTGGATCTGTGATGTCTTTGAGCGCGATCGCCAATCCCGCTCAAATTGGCGAAACACCAAGCCAATCGGCTGATTCACCCCGCTGCGCGCGATCGCCCCACACTCAGCGTCTGACTTGCGTCCGCCTTCCACGCAAAGCTGCTGCTGCTAATTCTAAACCAAGAATCAGTTGGCAGCGCCCGAATGAAGAACCCGTGGCGATGCTGGATTTTACGGAAGAAGAAAGCGATGCAGCGGTGGCGTTGTTTGGCTGCGACTGTCAGTTGTGCATCAACTCGCTGCGACAGTTGCGGGGTTTGCCGCCTCTGGATCTAACTTGAGGGCGGTCTGATAGCATTGGGAGTCAGGCTCAAAAACCAGGTTTCCGCTGCGCGATTTTGAGTACCTTTAGCTTTCTCAGTGTTATCAACAGTCCTGGACGCACTAGACAAAAAAAACCCGGTTTCTCATTGTCGCGATCGTATATGACCAAATTACGTGAAAAAATCGGGTTTTTGCATCCCGGACTGATATAAATTGCCGTCAATTTCTTCCATAATTTATATAAATTTTGTAGCTTTAAAAATCGGGTCTGCTTTTTGTGGCTTCTACCGCTCTTGCCCGCAATATAATTACCAATGTTTATGGAACAGTTCCTAGAGAAACTTGGGTTTTAGCGATGAGTTACTCCTGGAAGTTTCCGCAACACACTCTACTTTTTAGCGAGAATTTGTTTAATTTGAGCAGTAGCTCGATCGATCTTTTATAAAACGATCGCTTCTACACCAAAAACCCGAGCTAAAATATCAGCATCTCAGACTTTTTCAGGAGTTTCTACAAAAAAAATCACATCAATCTAACATAGCAATTCGAGAGCTGATTAACAGCAGCGCCTCGGTGCAGAAATCATTGCCAAAATTTAGTATAACTCATTAGGACAGCCTCAAAAAAAACTGAAAAAGCAACTGTTAATAGGATATCTAAATTTACGAGTAAAGCTGCCTGAAAAACTCGATTTTTGAGCAAAATTTTTAGCAAATTCACTTTGTAGAGTAGAATTAGGTAATGATTTAGGGTAAAATCCTATGGTAAATAAGTTTTATGCCTAAAACTTAATTTCTCAAGCAACCAGCCAAAAACCATGAAAGCTCAAGTCTTTTCTCTGTTAGTTACCCTACTTTTAGCATCTGGCTGTGCCAAGCAGCCCCCAACGGCTGCCACTTCACCGAAACCAGATGCCGCCAACAATTCACAAAAAATTACTACCGCCAATCCCGAAGACAGTAAAAAAGAAGTTGCAGCCGCCACACAAAAATGGATAGATACGGTGACATCGGGGAAACCAAATGTTGTTGACGAAGTTGTGAAATTATACAGTCCCAATGCTCTGCTTTGGGCGACAGTCTCTAAACAAAAGCGAGATACTTCGCAGGAAATTAGGGATTATTTTGAAGTATTTGCCAAACTGCCTGAATTGAAGGCCGAAGGCTATAAACCAGTGATTAGAGTCTACGATAATGTGGCAATTAATAGCGGTTACTACACTTTCACTTATCGAACTAAAAACAACAAAAAAACTGTGGTACCCGCCCGATATACCTTTGTTTACGCTAAGGGTAATGACGGTAAATGGATGATTGTTGAACATCATTCTTCTGCGATTCCTCAGCCTCCTAAAAACTTGAAGGCTGCCGTTGATTAGTTAGCATTTTTTCTGAATTTTTTAATAGAGATTAAATAGTTATTAATTAAATCAGAAAGTAAAATACTCAGGACAGTTTTCGACCGTCGCCAACAGTACAGTGCGGGTTTCAGCGGCGGGCAAAAATACATTCCTGAGTATTGGGTTGATAGATATTTCTCAAACAAAACTAAAGAAAATAGAGTCATATTTGAAACCCATCTTTTTACTTTCTTTTCTTTCCCTCTCTCTGCGCCCTCTGCGCCCTCTGCGGTTCCTTAAAAAAAATATCAAAGAAACCGGGTTTTTTAGCCAATCTACCAACTACAACCAATAATTTTAGCAAAAAACTAGGCGATCGATCGCACTTGCTGCTAGGCTGCTACAATGAAATATACAATATTAGCAAATTCAACCGCTACTCGAAATCATGTCCGCAAATACCGCGCTACCCCCAGCCCTAGCTAAAATCGTCCAGCGCTTTCAGCGACACTCCGATCCAAAACAGCGCTACGAACAACTGCTGTGGTATGCCAAGCGACTCCCAGCATTTACCGAAAGCGATAAACTCCCAGAAAACAAAGTTTCTGGCTGCGTATCGCAAGTTTATATTACCGCAAATTTGACCGACGGAAAAGTTTTGTATCAAGGCGATTCTGACGCTCAGTTAGTCAAAGGATTAGTTGGCTTGCTAGTGGAAGGTTTGAGCGGATTAACTCCTGCTGAAATTGTCAATATCACTCCTGATTTCATTCAAGATACGGGATTGAATGTCAGCCTGACACCTTCCCGCGCTAACGGCTTTTACAACATATTTCAAATGATGAAAAATAAGGCACTGGCTTGCGAATTGAGAGCGCAAGCTGAAGCAAATTAACAGGAAAAAAAGCCGTGACTCAGACGACAAATTTAACCGCAACTAATTTAGCAACTATCCCCCGAAACTTCAAGAATATCTCTGGAACTGGAAACAAACGCAAATCAAAGTTATTTACGAAACCCGAGGACAGGGCAATCCAGTATTGCTGCTGCCAGCATTCAGTACGGTTTCGACGCGAGAAGAAATGCGTACGATCGCCCTTAATCGGTCAATTCCTGTACAAACTGAATACTGCGCCCTCATTCCTGAGTTTGATGTACCAGCGGTTAAGTCTTTTATTTAAGCTGGCCTTTATATGGGCGGGCTAGGAGCAACGGCCCACAAGAAAATTCCATTTTTGTGGAACAGGCCGGAGAGCCTGTTCTTGAAATGCTATTGGGTTAGATAGATATAAACTAATGAATTTATTCCGATTTTTGACCTTAAAATTATTAGTAATAACAGCTGCGTTTTTGATAAGTTGGTTTGCCTTTTCTTTGCCAGTATATTCTGTGGGATATCCGCAGTTTGCTGATTCACAAAAAAGTATCATTGAAAGTGCGATCGACTTTCACATCCATTCTTCTCCTGATGTGATTCCCCGTAGGTTAGATGATTTTGAGGTAGCTAAATTTGCCGCCAGCGCGCACATGAAAGCAGTTGTCTTAAAAAATCACTATGGCAGCACGGCAGCGCGGGCAGTTTTGGTTAATAAAATAGTACCAGAAATCCAAGTTTTCGGGGGAGTAGTTCTCAATCATTCTGCAGGAGGCATCAATCCCGACGCTGTAGAAGCAATGCACCGCATCGGCCGCAAATACGGTAAAGTAGTGTGGCTGCCAACAGTTGATGCTGCCAATCATTTAAAGGTTTTTCACAAGTCTGGAATCGGGATTAAAGTAGCAGAAAACGGCAAAATTTTACCGGAAACTGCAGCCGTACTCAAGATTGTAGCTAGAGATAATTTAGTGTTGGAAACTGGTCATATTTCCTCAGAAGAAGTGATGGCAGTTGTAGCTGAAGCCAACCTTCTCAACATTAAAAACATCCTGATTACCCACGCAATGGCCGATGTACCCGGTTTGTCCCTAGAAAATCTGCAAACAGCAGCCCAAATGGGAGCTTTTCTAGAACTAGCATTTGTTAACGATTTGATGGGAGAAAATGCCGCAGACGAGGGACACAGAAACTGGCATCACGTTTCAATTAATCAGATGGTAGCAGCGATTAAACTAATCGGAGCGGAGCATTTTGTTCTGAGTACAGATTTGGGAAGAAAACCCGATCCTTTACCTACGGAAGGTTACAAATTATTTGTCAAAAAGTTGATTGGTGAAGGTATTTCTCAACCTGAAATTGATTTAATGATGAAGCAAAATCCCGCTCGCTTGTTAGGAATTTAGAATTGGGAATTGTTAGCTGTTGACTTTTAGCTGTTGGCTGTTGGCTGTTGACTGTTGTTATTTGTTATTTGTTATTAGTTATTTGTTAGCAGCAACCAATAACTAATAACTAATAACTAATGACTAATGACTACTGACTACTGACTAATGACTAATGACTAATGACTAATGACTACTGACTTCTTCTATTCTTGATTGTTTTTGCCGCGCACGTATCCGTTATCTGCAATCCGCCAAGCACCCCCACCATTGCCCGTTAAATCGCAATCATCCACTGTAGCAATGCCATCTCGGTAAACTACGATCGCCTCACCTTCATTACCATTAATCCGACAGCGGCGCACGCTCAATTTTCCTCCCAATCCGACACCGATTCCCAAACTGCCATTATCATAAATATTGCAATCTTCTACCGTTGCTTTGCCATTATCCGAGATAAAAATCCCGTTCCATATTCCATCGTGAATTTGACAGCGGCGGATTACCGAATTAGCGTCTGGCCCGCAAATTACCACCACAGAATAGTTGGCAGAAGTGATATCGCAGTCTTCTACAATTAACTCGCCTTTACGAATATCTACCGCATAATATTTTCCCGTTGCAATCAGCGTTAAACCTCGCACTAAAGCGCTGTCTGTTTGCATTTGAATGCAGCTTGAGTCGGTGCTTTCAACAGTCACGCTACCCGCTTCTGTGCTGCCGATAATTTCCACAAATTTGTCGATAATTAGACTTTCTCGATACAAACCGGGCTGTACGTAAATGCGCGTACCAGAAACCGCATTTTTTACAGCTTCGCTAATAGTAGTATGATCGCCTTGACCTTTTTGGCAAACAACAAATTCTTTACTTTCTTCAACTTCTGGTTCTGAAGTTGATGCTTTTATTGGCTCTACTAATTCAGCCTTGGGAACTTCTCGATCGTCCTTTTCATCAATTTGCGATTTTAGATTCAAACGTTCTGGATTGACTGTTTCTAGCTGAGTTTGTAACTCGGATATTTGAGATGGCAGTTGATTTTGATTTTGGTTGGCTGTGTCGATTTGATTTTGGAATTCCGACTGTTGAGCGGCAAGCTGCGATTCTAATTCTGAGCGAATTTGAGAGGCGCACTCAAGCTGAGTTTGTAACTCGGATATTTGAGATTGGAGTTGATTTTGATTGTGGTTGGCTGTGTCGATTTGATTTTGGAATTCTGACTGTTGAGCGGCAAGCTGCGATTCTAATTCTGAGCGAATTTGTTCGCCATTTTCTAGCTGAGTTTGTAACTCGGATATTTGAGATTGCAGTTGATTTTGATTGTGGTTGGCTGTGTCGATTTGAGTTTGGAATTCTGACTGTTGAAAAGTTAGTTGCGATGCCAATTCTGAGCGAATTTGAGAGGCGCACTCAAGCTGAGTTTGTAACTCGGATATTTGAGATTGCAGTTGATTTTGATTGTGGTTTGCTGTGTCGATTTGAGTTTGGAATTCTGACTGTTGAAAAGTTAGTTGCGATGCCAATTCTGAGCGAATTTGAGAGGCGCACTCAAGCTGAGTTTGTAACTCGGATATTTGAGATTGCAGTTGATTTTGATTGTGGTTTGCTGTGTCGATTTGAGCTTGGAATTCTGACTGTTGAAAAGTTAGTTGCGATGCCAATTCTGAGCGAATTTGAGAGGCGCACTCAAGCTGAGTTTGTAACTCGGATATTTGAGATTGCAGTTGATTTTGATTGTGGTTTGCTGTGTCGATTTGAGTTTGGAATTCTGACTGTTGAAAAGTTAGTTGCGATCGCTCAGTGTTGGAGGTTTCTAATTGAGCTTGCAGTTCCGATAATTGAGATTGAAGTTGCGATTTATCTGCGTCGCTGCGATTTATTTGAGCCTGCAATTCTGACAACTGGGACAGCAGTTGTTCTCGCTCGCGAACAACGGTATCTGATTGACTTTGCATCTCAGAGAATTGATTTTGCAACTGCATTTTATCCCGATTAGCAGATTCTAATTGTGTTTCTAGTTCTAATAATTCAGGTTGCGGTTGATTTTGTTGTTGGAGAGCAGTTTCTAATTGAGAGTTGAGCGCTTGGATTTGTGCATTGGCGTTGGCAATTTGGGCTTGAAACTCGGACAATTGAGAGGTAAATTGCGATCGCTCTGTTTCGATTAATTCTAGTTGAGATTGCAAGCTCGACAGTTGAGAGTGAAGTTGCTCGCGCTCTTGAATTGAGCGATCGAACTTAATTTGAATTTCCGACAACTGGTACTGTAGCTGCAATTTGCCTTGACTGGCTGTTTCCAACTGACTTTCCAATTCAGACAGCCGATCGCGAAATAGAGCGCTCTCTGCATCCAGCGCCTCTCGCTCTGCTTGCATTTCCAGGATTTGAGCGTTAAGCTGCGATCGCTCCTGCTGTGCAATTTCTAACCGATCTTGAAGTTCGCCCAGTTGCGGTAACTGCGACTGAGCTTGGTGAGCGCTTTCTAACTGAAACTGCAAATCAGCAATCAAAGCATCAACTTGCGATCGCTCCTGAGCAATTCCTCCCAAAAATCCTTCCAATTCCGACACTTGATTGTTTAAGAATTCTTGCTCGCCCGTCACATTTTCCAACCGAATTTGCAACTGGGACAATTCCGAATTTAGCTGATTTTCATTCTCCGCCTTTTGCCGCAATTCCGAAGTTCTGGCATCCAACTGCGACGCCAACTTCGATATAGCCTCCTGCGAGCCCTGCATCCGCACCACATTTCGCGAATTTCGCTTATTCAAAATTAGCCAGCAGACTAACGCCCCGCCTCCAAATCCTATTAATAAAAGTAATGCTTCCATTTGGTTTATCTAATCGATATAAATTGAGTTACCCTGATGCTTGCTGCCAAAAATTGACAGCCAGTTGCTATCTTACTCAAGGCTATCACAACTTGTGAGCCTGTGTTTACTTGGCCAGGTAATTTATATTTATTTACAAAAACTCAATTGGTAAGGTTGGCATTGTATTCGTGTTAAAAATCGCCTAAAAACCTTTGTATCTATCATTTATCTCCCTGTCTCGATCTCCTTCGCATACCCACTGCTCATCCTGGTTGAAGCGGAGTAGGGCTTGATTTAAATATCTTCCCCCGCAACGATTACGGCGCTGCGGGGGGATTGGAGGCTGAATAGTCAAACAGTAGATTGCCAATAAATTTGACTGCAAGAGTGCATCGCCCCAGCTTAAAAAATGTTTGGCCAAAGTTCAATTAATCGAGCAAATCCACAATATGAGGAATAATCTCGATATGTTGAGTCAACAAATAATCCAACCTATCCGCCAGCAAACTAAAAATTAAATCGTTATAACTCATCCCGTATTCCGCCAAACCCAAAGCAACCAAACTCGTGACATTTTTCCCTGGATATTTGAGATCCGGTTTCGGATTCGCTTCCAAAACATAAAGTTCTCCATCGCCATCGCTGCGGACATCAATTCGCACCAAACTGTTCAAACTAAACTCCCAATAGATTTTGCGAGCTAAATCAATTAACTGCTGTTTGAGTTCAGGTTCTTCCGCGCCCATCAATCGTCCGCGATCGGCCGTAATCGCTTTTTTATCCATAGAAGTAAAGATGAGTTCATCAGACTCCAAAACTCGTTCCACCGTGGAAAAAGCAAAGGGTTTCGCATTTTTAGTAAAACAGCCTTTAGCATAAGTAACATAGCCGCAAACCGCTACACAAAATTCTCGTCCCGGCAAATATTTTTCAATTAAAGCAGTATTGTGAGTTGCTTGGTGAACTTCCGAAACTGCCTGAGACAAACCCTCAATCTTGTCTACAAAATGAACGTGCAGCGAAGCGCGTCCGGATACTGGTTTAACGACAAACGGCCCTCGATACTCGCCGAAAGCAATCGAAAAACGCTCCGGCAAATTTGGCTGCAAAATTCCTTGAGAAGGATGCCAAGTCATAAACGGAGCGGTTTGAATTCCGACTGATTGCAGTTCCCGTTTGAAAGCGTGTTTGTTATCTAAAGTTGAACTGTTTAAAGGATTGTGACCGATATAAGGCATTCCCAACATTTCCAACAAGGCGGGAGTGTGACAAACAGGATTGTAGCCCTGGACTCCGCCCGTATTTAGCCACACTAAATGAATTTTTTGTTGTTTGAGCTGTTCGGGAAGATTCATGTCATCAGGGATGACATACACGTGTTGGAAGCCAATTTCTGTTAATGCTTTAGCAATCTCGCGGGCGACGATTTCGTAACTCTTCCAAGAGCGGGGATTGTGAGTTTTGTAAATCACGGAACCGGGGCGATCGCAGTCGCCGCCGAACACTACAGCGATCCGCAGTTTAGCAAACAGCCGGTCTAAATATTGAGGCAGCAGACTAAAATCGTAATGCCAGCTATTGCTATTTGATGTTGCAACCATTTAATTTTTTTCCTTTTTGTGTGATTTGCGATCGGCAGAACTACTAGATGTTGCCAAATATATTCCAGCCAAAACTACAGAGAAAGCGAACCAATTAAACAAGCTCAATTTTTCCGAAAACAGCATCCCGGCAATAATCGCCGTAATTACGGGTTCTAACAGCAGAAAAATGGCGACAAATCCCGATGACAAACTTCCGAGACTGTGGATGAGAAGTCCTTGGCCGAAAGCTTGGCAAATCACGGCTAAAGCAATTACTGCCAGCCATCCTTGCCAAGAATAAGGGAAAACTCGATCGCCCGCCAGCAAAACTAGCGGCAAAACCAAGATGCTGCCAATAAAACAGCGCCACATCAATATAATTGTCGCCGGGAACTTGGTTCGCAAATGTTCCGCAATCAGCAGATTTGCTGCGTAAAACATTGCTGATAACATAGCAGCAATGTCCCCGGCAAAGTTGTCTCCCGCTGTTTGCAAGTCGTCTATGCCGATCGCAATTCCACCAGACAAAGCCACCACCAGTCCCAGCAAAAACCTGCTGTCAAAACGCCGTCCCAACAGCAGCCATCCCCCCAAAGTAGTAAATAAAGGAGTTAAGTTGCGGAGTACAGTAGAATTAGCGACATTAGTTTGACTCAGCGACCAAGCCCAGAAACCCAGCGAAGCAGAAGAAACCACGCCGACGGCTGTTAGTAGCATCACATCGCGCAGAGTGTAGCCCGATCGCCCTTCATCAACCTCAGCCCCAGACATTCGGCGGCGCGCTTCTTTTGCACCGTTCCACAGTCCAAATACCGCAGTTGCTATCCACAAGCGGTTAAAAACCGTAGCATTCGGGCTGATTTCCCGTTCGCTCAACCTAATAAAAATGGCGGCCAGCGACACCGCCAGCAGCGCCGCCGACAGCGTTCCGATCGCCCAAATTTTACCTTGACTTTCAGCTAATTCACCGTTGTTTAAATTGTCCTGATTTCCCGAAACAATACTTTTTTCTTCAGTTGATAACGCAGATATTAACTCATTATCCTCCAATACATTGGGCTGCTTATCAATATTTATATCGGGCGATTTCAGATTTTTTGACATTATTTCAAGTTCCCGCGAAGGCTGAAGATATAAATTAGAAGAATGCCAAAACCCTGTCAGAAATTACCCACTTCTGATTCGAGAAACCGGGTTTTCGGTCGGGAGCGAAGGCTGTCAAGAAGTTTGGTACAAAAAACCAGGTTTCTGGCGACCCGTGCAGGACTATATGTTTGATAATTGACAGCAGCTTAGGTTGAAGGTTTAACAGAAAGCCTGGTCAAAGCCTCCTTCAGCGCCGGCGGCAATTGCCGGATAATCTTGCCCTTGTCCCGATCGACACCAACCAAAGTTACCTGCGCCGTCACGTATAACTCCTGAGTATCGGGCGATCGAATTTCGTAATCCCAAAGCAGCCGCACACCCTCGCTCGCAGCCATCCGCGTTCTGATAGCCACCAATTGACCCATTTTTACAGAGCGGTGGTAGCGCAGCGAAAGCTGCACCACGGGCAATTCCAAACCCTGCGCCACCCACTCTGCATACTCAATGCCCAGAGAGCGCAAACTTTCCACCCGCGCTTCCTCCATCCAAGCCAGATAAGTCCCGTGCCAAACCATACCTGAGTAGTCAGTATGGTGAGGGTAGACTCGCACCAAATATTCAAACCAGCCCTCAGAGTCCATTCCAGACCGATTTTGAATAGCACCAGCCGCTGCGAGTTCTGCTTGAGTTCGATCGTTCTCTAACACGTTACAAATTGTTCCAAAACGCTACATTTCTACAAATCATAAAGCAAACTTCAAGCTTATGCTTGACATTAAGCCACTAGAGTACCAACGCCCTAGCGAGAGGGTCACACAAGAAAACTCAACTGTTTTTTACTGCCAAAAACCATGATAGAAAAAATTTTAGTAGCCGTCGCCGGTCGGGGCTTGTGCGAAGAAATGTTTAATATGTTGATGGACATCCCTGCCATGCAACAAACCTCTGTCACCGTCTTGCACGTCGTGCCGCCCCAAGTAACATCCGACGGCATGGCCGACAAGTTGGAAGAAGGAGGTAAGATTTTAGCACAAGCAGTCCAGTCTTTAAAAATAGATCCCAGCAAAGTCAATCCCCGGCTGAAACAGGGAGACCCAAAAACCACAGTTTGCCAAGTCGCAGAAGAAGAAAAATCCGACTTAGTGATTATGGGTTCCCGGGGATTGGGACGGCTGCAATCGATTTTGGAAAACTCAGTCAGCCAGTACGTTTTCCAGCTAACATCCAGACCGATGTTATTAGTAAAAGACGACATCTACGTCAAAAAAATCAGGCGCGTCATGGTCGCCCTCGATAAATCCGAATCCGCAAAACAATCCTTAGAACTAGCCCTATCTTTTGTCAAAGAAGTTAGCGGCGGACAGATAATTCTAGTACACGTCACCAAAGATTTGACGGGAAAATCCACCGAAGATTTAACAGCAACTGCTGAAAAAGACCCGGTATTAGCTCCTGCAGTAGCACTGGCAAAACAAATGGGAGTTAGCTACCGCTGCATCAGTGCCACAGGCAAGCCCGGGGAAGAAATTTGTCGGATTGCAGACGAGGTGAATGCCGATTTATTAGTAATCGGTTCCCCGGATCGGCGGCCCAATGTTGCTAAAAACTTTCTGGATCTCGATCGACTTTTAGGAAATTCCCTCTCAGACTACGTGCGAGTCTACGCCAACTGTCCCGTCTTGCTAGCCCGCACAGTCGTCGGCTAAACTTTCATCGCCCGCCAGCAGTAGGGTGCGGAGCGTAGATTTGAGATTTATAGCTGACGCACCCTACTTCTTTTCTTCTCAATTCTTGAAGTTATCTGCATCCAGGAGTGTCGGGGAGCCTTGCACCTGCCGTTACTCGATCGCTCGAAGATTTATTCAGCAAGCCCTAGTTAGCCACAAAAACTCAACACGCCACCAAAAAAGCGCCGCAGCAATAGCTGTTGGCGCTTTTTTTGCAACTAGCAAAGCCAGACAAAAATAGCAGCAATTGCTATTATTCTTTTCCACCTTGACGGCTAGCTGTTTGAATGTACAGAATGATGAGAAAAACGCTGGGAACCAATACAAACAGAATGGTTGCCACAAACCCTAAATCGTTAACTTCCATAAAGACCCCCGCCTCTGTCAAAAAATAGGAAAACACACACAACTAGCATAGCACTCAAAGGCAAAAGGAAAACTCGAATGTCGCAGAAGGCAGCACTAGACAGTTGAATAGGTGAAAAAATCAAAATTCAGAATCCAAGAATTTTGATTTCCTTTTGCTCTGTTTGGCCCATGCTTTTCGGCTCCCTTCCCACCGGCAGCTACGGCTTAGTCTTCACGCTGACTGGGCCGTTGACGGTAGTTTGACAAGGCAACCGATAGTTTTCGGGCTTTTTCTTGAGCTTGCGGTTCTCAAAGTCAGTGCGGGGCGACAGATTTTCACTTCCCTCGACAATTTCCACAATGCAGGTACCGCATTGACCGTAGCCCCCGCAATTCATCATCTTTCCCGAAAAGGTGTACAAATCGATCCGGTTTTCTAGAGCTTTGAGCCGCAAATTGGCTCCGTCTGCTGCGATGACTTCCTGATTTTCCTTGACAAACTTGATATTAGCCATTGCCGATCCTTAACGCAGTTGATATGGAACTCTATTACAAAATATTAACTAATGTGTAGGACGTTTAATACCCCTTGTCTAATTGCCTTGGCGATTCGAGGTGCGCCCGATCGCAGCTATCCCGGTTCGGGAATCGCCCCACCCAAACCCTGTCAACAACCAGGTCAAACGCAGTTACAGATTGCGATCGCGCTTCGATCGCCCGCGTTGGAGGGGGGAACCGGAAACGGCTGTTTCGTCCCCGCAACGATTCCGGGGATGCCGGGGGAGTTCTGACGAGATACGGGTGTGGAGTTGAGCTACAGTTGAATTTTTTTGTTTGGGAAACTGGCATCAAGGAGTATCAGAGAGGTTATTAGTAGGAAGATTGCTCACAGCCCGCTGCAGAGACGAAAGCCCCTGGTTGTAGGTGATAATTGCCGACAATCGGTTTCTCTCAGCCCTAGTCAAATCAGTTTCCGCCTGAATCACATCCGTCTGAGTACCCACGCCAGCTTGAAACCGCAGTCTCGCCAAACGCAGAGCTTCTCTCGCCTGCAAAACCCCCGCCTCAGAAGTTTCGATATTCTCAAAACTCGACTCCAAGCCATAATAAGCTTGTTCAACTTCCCGGCGCACTTGGTTGCGGAGTTGGTCGAAGCGAGTTTCAGCGATCGTCATATCAGCCTCCCGCTGTTTGGCCCGGGCGTTTGCCGCGCCCCCGTCGAAGATATTCCAAGTCAGACTCGCCCGCACCGAATAGCCGTCCGCCCAGCCGCGAGTAGCAAACGGGTTCGGGTCGTCAGGGTCTTGCCCCAGCACGTTGTAGGCAGCCCCGACGCTCAGTTGAGGCAAACGCCCCGCCAAAATCGATCGCCTCTGCTGCTTGCTGATATCCCTCTGCACCAACTGCTGTTCCAACTCGGGGCGGTTCTTAACAGCCTGGACAATACTTTCTTCCAAAGACAGCCGCCAAGAGCCCGCTTGTTCGATCGGGTCAGCCGCCGTCAAGTTAGCCGACTGGCTGATATTCAAAATCTCGGCCAGACGGCGCTGAGCCACCCGCTGGTCGCGGCGGGCCACTGACAGTTGCTGCTGTTCGTTAGCCAAATTTGCCTGAGCCTGCAACACCGCAAACCGGGTTCCCACCCCCGCCCGTTCCAAAGCTTCGGCATCCCGCAAACTTTGCTGGGCATTTCTCACCGAAGCTTGGCGGATGGCAACTTGTCCGTCCGAGTTTTGCAAGTTGTAGTAAGCCTCAGCAGTGTCGAAGCGGAGTTGCTCGGCTTGGCGTTCCAAGTCCAGTTCCCGAAGCCGCAACTGTTCCTCTGCCGCGCGGATGTTAGCGCGCCGCCTGCCGAACAAATCGACATCGTAGCTCAACTGCAAAGTGTTGTTGAGAGAGTTGCTGCCTAAATTTTGCCCGACACTGGTGCTGGGCTGCCCGCTTTGCCTCGCCTGAGAGTCAACGCGGCGCTGTGCGGCCCGGACTCCGAGTTCTCCGCCGGCCGTCACAGAACGGCTGGCGTCCATTTGAAAATTCAGTTCGGGATAAAGAGCGGCTTGCTGTTCCCGCACGGCCGATCGGCTTTGTTCCACTTGCTTTTGGGCGATTTGCAAAGTTTGGCTGTTGCGGCGGGCCAGATCGATCGCCTGCTGCAAGGTAATTGACTCAGTTTGCTCGATCCTGACATCCTCTGGCTTTGTCGGAAACTGTAGCGGATTCGGGTTGGGTTCGAGGGAAGCCGGAGGATTGGTTTCTAAAATGCCCTTCGGGGTGACAGGGGGGAAACTTTCGGTGGGAGTGCCGCGGGGAGTTGGTGCTGGCAAATTCGGCAGTGGAACATTGTTGGGGCCGCTCGGAATTGGCTGCTGAGAGACTGTATTTGCGGGCGTTCCCGACTGCGCCAGATTCTGTGCAGGCGCATTTGAAGGGGAAGCCGGAGCAGCCTGTTGGGGCTTTGATGCTTGCTCGGGCTTGGTTGGCTCAGTTGCTGCGATATTTGCTTCCCCTTGCGGAGCCGCCTCGGAGGTTGGGGGGGTGAGGGCGATCGATTCTTCGGGTTCTGAAGCTGGTTCTGAGGAAGTGTTCGAGGTCGATCGAACATTCTCCCCTAATTCGAGCTGGTTCAAGCCGATCGAGCTGTCGAGAGATTGAGCCGGGGGCTGTGCCGAAGCATTCTGTGCGGCGTTGCTGAAAGTAATTGCAGCGCCCACTCCGACCACGATGATTTGACGAAAAACACGCATAATTTTTTAATTACTGCAATTCAAGAGACAATTTTAGAGCAAGATTGAGGTCTCAATTTTCCAGTTTGTAGTCTGAACTCTCCAGTTACAAGTCAGAATTACCCTACTCATCTTAACTTTTCAATGTTGGATTCAAAATTTAGAATTCAACCTCAGCATTTGCCAGACCGATCGCCCCCGAGATTAGTTCCTCTACACCGCTCACCGGCAAAATCCGGGTTTTCAGCTCGCTAGCGAGCTGTTCTACGGTCATGTCGTCGAGAAAACGCGGTTCCCCCTGTTTTAGCATCACCGACGGCAGCAAGATGCCATCTCCCAAGTCGTGTCCTTGCAAAGCTTCCAGCAAATCTTGCCCGGTGAGCAAACCCGTCACGGTGATACTTTGTCCCCAGTAGCGGCTGCACAGTGCCACCATCTTGACGGACAAGCCGGGAATTTGGTTTAGTTGTTGTACGATCGGCTCAAAAGCCTTTTCAACAGCATTTCCCACCACCCAAACCAACTCGCGCGGCGGAATCACCGGCAGCAGTTGCAGCTTAGCAAAAGCCGTTTCAAACTGCCCGATAAACTGGCGAATCGAACCCACACCGTTACCAATTTGGGGATAATCTTCGTAATCAGCCGCCGACGGCAAATCCAAACCCGCGATTAAAAACCATTCATCAGCCAGCCAAATACAGCCCGATTTTGAATTCTTTTTTTTGGCTTTTCCGCCTGCTTTCCCCTGACTCAAAACCCCTTGAATTTGATGCACTTGCGCGATAACTTCCCGCGCTTTTTCCGCAGTTACTGCAATTAATTCATCTTCAGCAGGGCGAAACCGAGTTAAACCCACCGGCACCACCGCCACCGATGCCACAGCCGGGATATTTCCGGTATGAAACCTTGCCAAATCTAACAAAGTGCGTTCCAAATGTTCCCCATCATTAATTCCCGGACAAACCACAACTTGAGCGTGAATTTGCAAGCGGCGCTCTTGAAACCATTTAATCTGTTCTAAAATCTTCCCCGCCCTTAAATTTTTCAGCAACCGAATTCGCACTTCCGGTTCAGTAGCGTGCACCGAAACATAGAGAGGAGAAAGCCGCATCTGTTCGATTCTGTCCCATTCTTTTTGAGTCAGATTGGAGAGAGTCAAATAGCTGCCGTAAAGAAAGCTGAGGCGGTAGTCATCATCCTTAAGATACAAAGTTTCCCGCTTTCCCGGAGGCTGTTGGTCGATAAAGCAAAAAGGGCAGCGATTGTTACACTGAATTAGTCCGTCGAAGAGGGCAGTTTCAAATTCAACACCCAAGTCTTCGTCATAATCTTTTTCTATTTCTAACTTGTGACTTTTGCCCTTACCATCTAAAACTTCTAGTTCCAGAAATTCGTCGGCGCACAGAAATTGATAGTCGATCAAGTCGCGTGGTTTTTGGCCGTTGACGGCGACGATGGAATCTCCTGGTTCAAATCCCATTTCGGCTGCGATGCTGTCGGGGATAACTTGGGTAATTCGGGCTGGTTTGATTGAGGATTCGCTCATAAGTTCGCGATAATTTTTTAGATTTAATAAATGATTTTTGACATATTTTTGTTAGGACTTACGCACGGGTGCGTCGAAACCGGGTTTTTACCCAAATACTTGCTTGAAAGCCTCTATCTCGGTTAAAAACCCGGTTTCTTTATTTCGAGTGCGTCGATAACTATATATTTGAATGTGTAAATATCACTATCACAATTAGCGTCCTTTGTCAACTTTTTTAGCAGCATCCGGGGCAGTAATTTGTCAGACTTTATATTTTTTTGATAGTCACTCTATTGATATGCGAATAATTGGTTGATAGTCGCTATTAACTATTCCTGCAATCATTTTGCTTTTTGGATGCGAGTTGCACTAAAACGACGGACATAGGTTGAACCAACGCGCACGATCCATATTTGAGCAGTGGGGTACTTGGTTCGGAGTCGGCTACAGGCAATTATCTCCTTACTATCTATTTCCCATGCACCTGTCTCAATATCGATCGCCACAATTTTACCTTTGTTACTCGGCTCAACTTGCGATCGCACTATGCGATCGTATATCTCATCGCCAAGTCGTGCAAACTCTTGCTTGCTATAACGGGGTTTCAGAATAGTCATCGCAGTTCTCTGTGGTTGTCAACCTAATTATACACTTTTAACTTTCAGACGATGTTTACATTTACCAAATCAACTGAATAGGCTTTAATATAATGCTTGATGTTGGGCAACAGCATAAAGCATTATATTTTTTCCATGCACTGCCCTGCAATCTGCACATTAAAACATATTCCCGATCGCATTGGCTGCCATCCGAGTTGTATTGCTTGCCGTATCCATTGTGCTACATCAGAGGGTGTTACTGGTTTCACTTCTTGTTTGCTTACCAAACCTTGAGGATGGGGTCGATCGGTGATAATAACTAAAACGGAGCCCGGTTTTGCGACACTATCGACTGCAACATGAAGATTTCCGCCATGAAAGCATTCTTGTGTATAAGTAGGTTGTCTGCGGATGAGCCAGATGAAAGGCTCCCCATCAACTATTATTTTTCTTGTTCCTTTTCTCGGTATTGACATAGCTTGTTTCAGCTTAAATATTTCAGCATTTTCAATAAGCATTGAGAAACCGGGTTTCTGACGAAAAATATAGGTTTTGTTGCAGAGTTTTTGCCAGAAACCCGGTTTCTGACCTCTCGTGCGTAAGTTCTATGTACTTTCTAAATCTTCCCGGTCAGATGAAAAAGCGGTAATGTTTGTCCGGTCATTGCTTGCTGCCAAGATTGGTGAAAGCTTGCTGCTCAATGTCATACTGCTTTGCATGGGCATATCATATCATGTCCGGTCGATTACCAGCGATCGAGACGGTTTGTAGTGTGGACTAAAGTCCGCACTACGAACTTGATGATGGTTAAATTAGTTACCCACGATCGCATACCACAAACTCACCATCAGACACAAACTCGCTAAATGCTGAGGAATCAAAGATTTAATCGATCGCTTAGCAATTTTTTGAGTCACAAATATCGTCACCAACAATGAGATAATCAAAGTAAAACCTTGCAAAAAGCTAATCACCGCTGGATCTCCTACAAAACTAGGCAAATCATCTCTAATTTGTCCGAAAGTGGCAAAAGTTACCGGAATCAATCGCCCGCCTTCCTGCAAACCCAATCGCCAATAGTGAGCCAAACTACCGCCCCAGACTAGGGGTAGATATCCATAGGCAAGAAAGACAAATGAGAGAGGTTTATAGGTTGTAAATGGGATAGTTTTTGCTTGTCCCAATCGGTAAATTGCCTGCATGACGGCGTAAGCTACTAACGGAATCAGCGGCGGAATGATTAACACCGCGAGCGACATTCCTAAGTGAGGTAAAAATTGCTCTAAATTGATACCCAACCCCAATAAACTATCGATTTCCGGTAAGCGATGGAGATAGATACCGCCTAATAATAGAAATAACAAGGCAACTTCATAACTGTGAGGAACGTGGGTTGTCCACAATTCGATTCCGGGAGGGCGCACATTTAATTCTACCGATCGATGGGGACAAGCTTTTAAGCAAGTCATGCACAAGACGCAATCTTTATTATCAGTTAATTGGGCGGGATGGGAATAAATTGGACACCCATTAGTGGTTAATCCTTCCCCCAAGCCAGGGCCGCCTTTATAACATTGGTAGGTGGTGCATTCCGCCGCGCAGGTTCCTTGTTGGGCGCGCAGTTCGACGATTGAAAGTTTAGCAAATAATCCATTCATGCCTCCGATCGGGCATAAATACCGACACCAAAGCCGCCTTTCAAAAATTAGCGAAAAGATTATCGCGCCGGCCGTAATCAGCAATAACAAACAACTGGATAAATAGGCGGTATTTTCTAAATTCCACAACTCTTCCCAGAGAAAGATTAGGGTAAATAGTCCGAATAGAAACCAACCACCCCATTTTTCGGCTAATTGGCGCGGCCATTTTTTGAGAGTTCGCGGAAAAATTTTCAGGGATAGTTTTTGGACGATTTCTCCATAAATCATAAAGGGGCAAAATGCACACCACAATCGCCCGACTAGCGGGAATAATAATAAAATTAACGGCCACCACCAGGCCCAAAAGATGTTGAGAGCAAAATTATGCTGTCTATCTTGGGGGGCAACAAATAGGATAATTACTACTAAGGCAAATACCCAACTGGTAAACCAATAATTCACGCGATCGGGATACCAATCGCTCCGTAAAAACTGCCTAAATTTAGGATAGATATTTAATAAATTCAGGCGAAATCTTTGTTTTTTTGCCGCCTGGGCCCAAAACACTTCTTCGGTTAGTACCTGACTTCCCTGGGCTTGAACTAAAGCGCGATCGACCATTCCCTGCAATTCCTGCAAATTACCTGGAAAATCGTAGGCTTGCAAGCGGCGAATTGCTTCTGGTGTGAGTTGGGGCTTGACTAATTTCTTTTGGCGGCTAATGATATTGAGATAATAGTTGACTTGTGCTTCTAAATCTGTTTTTCGCACCCGCAAGGATGGGACTTTAATCTTGTGTTGTGTCAGCTTATCTAGCTTGGGCTGCACAATTTCTGAGATTAAAATGATGCGGGCATTAGTAGAACGCGGTGGCGGTGGTATTTGTCCTTCTCTCACTGCTAGTGTATAAGTTCCTTCGGTTAATAGTTGCTGAATTTGGGGGCATAATTGAGCTGGTAATTCTTGCACGTCATTGAAAATTAACGTCCCTTCGCCCAACCATTCCAACAATCCTGGTTTGCCGCCCAAACGCCCGAATAATTCTGCTCCATTAGCCTGCAGCAAGGCACTTTTAATCTGAATAACTGGCTCGTTGCGGCGGTGGGAACCGAAATGAATTAAAGCTGCTAAATTATCTTTTTCTAAACCAGGTTCGCCAGAGATTAATACCGATCGATTGTCACTCGATGCTGTGCGAATTTGTTGGCGCAATTTCACTGCATAACGGCTATTTCCAATTACTCCGCGTTTCGCCCTGGGTACTAGATAGCTGCGGAGGGCGTTTTGACGCTCTCTTTCGTAGGCAATTTCTGATTCTAGCTGCTCTAATTTCGTGGCCAAGCGTTGAGCGTAGGCTTCGGTGATGCGTGGATATTTTTCTAGCAAACTGCGCCAGCGCGAGGCACTAATTACCCAAAATTGACATTCTGTACGGGCAATAATTCGACTGTCTGCCGGTTGCGATCGTTGGAGGGCGGATAAATTGACGATCGCCCCCGGTAACAAACTACTCCCCCACATTAAACCGGGTTGTTTGCGCCGGTAGCGATCGGCTTGTCCACTTTCTAGGATGTAGAGATTGGTGACGGGCGTATCTTCGATTACCACTCGAAATCCCGCGGGAAAAGTTGACATGGACATTTCCAGCGCGATCGCCTGTAAAATCTCGCGGGATAATATGCCTAATTCGGTGTTCGATTCGAGCCAGTTAACTAATTTTTCGGTAGACATCGCTTAGCCTCGGCGAAAATAGAATCGTAGTATCGATAATAAATTTGGTTCTGGTCAGAAACCTGGAAATAATTATATTGTTTTTTGATATTGTTTGTTAAATTCCTTGAATGTATCGGTGAGAGGGGAGGAGGACACTCTTCGCTTTTCGCTTTTAGACCTCGATCTAATGATTAGACTTGTGGGGATTTAACGGAGAAAATCGCTGAAAAGTTTGTCACCATTAAGTTTCAGGAACTTCGAGACAATAACCGCTAAAAGGCTTGCTGGGCTTTTGACTTCAGAGTTTTTTGAATTTATAACCCAACCAGTCTATTGGTTCTGGTAGACTGAAGGCATTGATTGGGCTAAGTTGACCTATGACCATTGCGATCGACCAACCAATACAACAGAAGCCACTCAGCTTTGACGAGTTTCTCGATCGTTATGGTGGCGATAACCGCTATGAACTGATCGATGGAGAGGTGTTTGATTTGGAACCAACAGGCCCGCATGAAGAAGTTGCAGCCTTCATTACCACAAAAATCTGTGTTCAGATCGACGGAATAGGTTTGCCTTGGTTTGTCCTTCAGCGGGGACTATTGCGCCCTTCTAATAGTAGTATGACAGCATTTCGACCTGACATTGCAGTTGTCAATCGAGAGGAACTTCCCAAAGAACTGCTTTGGTCTGAACAGTCGATCCTGACTTTAGGTAGTTCGATTAAATTTGTGGCGGAAGTTGTCAGTAGCAACTGGCAAAACGATTATGCCCGTAAGGTTGAAGACTATGCGGCTTTAGGCATCCCCGAATATTGGATTGCAGACTACGCAGGATTGGGGGGTACTCGACACATAGGAAAACCCAAACAGCCTACCCTCTCGATCTGTACTCTAGTGGATGGAGAGTATGAAATTCAGAAGCTTCGAGGCAATCAGGCGATCGTTTCTCCAACTTTTCCTGAGTTGAAACTGACGGCGGAAAAAGTATTGAGGGCTGGTGGGTGATCGCCTGTAAAATCTCGCGGGATAATATGCCTAATTCGGTGTTCGATTCGAGCCAGTTAACTAATTTTTCGGTAGACATCGCTTAGCCTCGGCGAAAGCCGAATTGTGGTGCTACATCAATAATTAACGGCAACTATACCACGTCCCGTTCAAATCCAACATACAGATTTACTTCAGTTGAGTCGTTAGGCTGGTGGACTATCTTCAAAGTTAATGTGATTTTAAACTGATTCAATAAATTGCGAAATCTGTTGAGTCGATCGCATACGATCGACTTTTTTGATACTTTGCGCCCGATCGATATATTCGCGATATTTTGGGGTCAAATATTTGTCGCACAACCAAAGCACGCGGTAACTGCTAATCGAACTCTTTAATATTGGGCTGTTTTCCTGCCAGCGTGCGGTTTAGAATAACCCGAGATCGTTCGTTTCCTCACCCACCAAAAATGCACTCATAGCGGTAGATCGACATAAACCAGAGTATCCGCCTCATCCAGTCGCAGCCAGAGGGTTTCCATGCAGCCAAACCCGTCAATAATCCATTTGTCAGTCTGTAAAATTTCCTGATGGGCGCGTTTGTAGTCTTCCTGTGAAACCTCAGCGCCACCCGAGCGATATTTAATCTTGTCCAAGACGTGAATCGCTAATCCAGTGATGTCCGATCATCTCTTGCTGAGAGTGGATTTACCGCCTCCAGCGTTGCCAAATACTGCTATTTTTTTTGATAGCTACTCTCCTTTTGATGTCACCTAAATTCAGCATAATAGCCCTTTACCAATTACCGGACATACCTTACAGTTAGGAGAAGGGCTATGATTAGGTTCAAGTCAGTATTGTTTTAACTATTTCGCAATGCTCCACCTGCGATAGCCGTTAAAATAGCTACGCCAAAGGCCAGCCTGTACCACACAAACACCCACATATTTTGAGTTTGTAGGAATTTCATCAGCCAGGCGATCGACAAATAAGAAAATATAAATGCCGAAATCGTTCCCACTAGCAAACTAGCAACTCCAGCACCGCCGATTCCTTCTCCCAAAGCACCCTTCAATTCCACTAATCCCGCCAGAGTAATTGCCGGAATTCCTAATAAAAAAGAAAACCGCGCGGCGGCGGCTCTTTCCAATCCCAGAAACAATCCTGCTGTTAGGGTAGAACCCGATCGCGAACACCCCGGAATCAACGACATTGCTTGACCTAATCCCATGAAAATACCATCTTGGACAGTTAACTTTTCATAAGTGCGATCGCGCTTGCCAATTTTTTCGGCTGTTGCTAACAGCAGCGACATCACGATCGAAGCAATGGCGATGCTGGCCAAACTCCTGAGAAACGACTTGTCAAAATCTGGAACCAATATCTTGATTAGCAGCCCAAAAAAGACTATAGGTATTGTTCCCAAACCAATCCCCAAAGCCATTTTAAACTCCTGGGATTTGTAGTCGCGCCGCACCACAGCATCGACAGCACCCAAAGTGATAGTTGTCAAGTCTTTCCAGAAATACCAAAGCACCGCCACAATGCTGCCCAACTGAATCACAGCAGTGTATGCTACACCGGGATCGCCCCATCCCAGGGCGATCGGCACTACCTTCAAATGAGCGCTGCTACTGATGGGCAAAAACTCTGTTAATCCCTGTACAATTCCTAAAACAATTGTCTGTACCAGATTGAGTGGAGCGGGCCCGCCAACATCAGCAGCGGGCGTTTGGGCGAGGAATGGGTCAAGCAAAATTATCATGCGTTGTCAGTTCCCAATTATCAGTTTCTAGATAAGCTGTCGGACAAATAAACATTGTATGTTCTGGGCGGGCAGCAGAGCCCACCCCACTCATTGTTTTATTGTTTTTTGACAGACAGTTTAAATCCCACCATAGCTTATGAGTTTAATTTAACATTTTGCACTATTTTCACAAGCTAGAAGCCAAGTTCATAACAAATAAATGTTATTGTGGCGCGAACCCTTGGGGCCTGCTCCAGAAAAGCCGATGCAAATAGGGATTTTTGGTAAGTTGAATTGCCTTGTCGATCGCCACTCTCAGCAAATTGCGGGGGAGGATCAGTGCTATAGCTTTTGTAGAGATATTCGGGGACGATCGCACGGGTTGTACAAACCAGCGTTCGAGGACAATCGCGCTCAACCAAAAAATACTTTTACCAAGTTGTCGATGCTCCCAATTGTGGGTGCTTGCAAACCACTTTAACCTATTTAGGAATATTTGCATACATTTGCTGATAAACTTAAAATAGTTTTTGTGTTTAATGAAGCCAGCTTACAGCAACTGCCAACAACCTATGATATTTTCCGCCTTCAAAAAATCAACTATTACTGCGGCTTCTGGAATCCGCTTGCTGCGGCGAATCTTGTCCGGCAGTCTTTTAACAGTGGCGATCGCACTTAGCTTGATACTGCTTGCCGGCACAACCCCAGCCTTCGCAACTCTCACAGACGATCGCTTCGACGGTACAATTTTCGCTCTCTACGCCGGCAACGGTTCCCTAGTTCCTCCTAAAGTCAAACTCACAGATTCTTTCAAACGCAAAAAGCCCGCATTGTTAGTGTTTTACACAGACGACAGCAGCGACAGCAAGCAATACGCGATCGTCGTCTCTCAACTCCAGGAATTTTACGGACGCGAAGCCGATTTTATCCCGGTACTTATTGACTCTTTGCCTCCGGAACCGTCACCGGAACTCACCGAACCCGGTCATTATTACGAAGGTTTTGTACCTCAAACCGTCATCCTCGACCAATCGGGAAAAGTAGTTTTTAACGAAAAAGGACAAATACCTTTTGAACAGGTAGATGATGCTTTTAGGAAAGTATTTGACTTGTTGCCGAGAGAAAAATCTCTACCGCTGAAACGCCGTGTCGTGAACGAACTCAACGTCGAATTGTCGAAGTAATATCTAATTGCTGATAGCTAATTGCCGCAGCAATTTTCAAGGGTTCCTGAACGGTTGTTTTGCGATACTGTGCTGGTGGTGTCAGGTGCGCTGCGGCGCACCCACAAAAAGTCAGGCCTGTCTGCATAGGGAGGAATATTATGTAATTTTAAATATGTCCGTGCAATTCTGGCGGCTGTATCCTAAAGAGTAAGTTGTGGAGCCGGTGTTATGGCAAAGATTTTGACGATCGCGGATGCTGCGACTTTTGAAGTCGTGCAAGAGTTGCTCTCAGGGGAGGGACATCAGGTGAAAGTCGCTCCTGACGGTAAGGAGGGTTTAGAGTTAGCGCGGGAATTCTCGCCGGATGCGATAATTTGCGATGGGACTTCGGCTGAAATCAATTGGCTGGAGGTGTGTCGGCTGGTGAAAGCCGATTCCCTACCCTACCCTACGGGGAACGGGAACTCCTTCGGAGAACGGGATAGCTTCGCTTCACGACAATTGAGGGCAGCGTATTTTGTGCTGCTGACAACAGCCGAACAATTTGAAGAAATTCAAGAATTGGAGGAGCCCGTTGACGATTTTTTGTTGAAACCGATAGTTAAGCAGGAATTGTTGGGGCGGGTGCGCGCCGCGAAACGATCGCAGCGTTTGAGGCGGGAGCTGGAGCGAACTCAGAAAGAATTGCAAATGTCGGGCGATCGAGTGTTGCAAAATGAAAAGATGTCTAGTTTGGGGGAATTGGTATCTGGTATCGCCCACAATATTAACAATCCGATTACTTTTATTTACAGCAATCTAACTCACGTCCAAACTTACGCTACTGATTTAATAGAACTGCTGCGATTGTATCAAAAACACCTAGTCAATCCTGACTCGGAGATTCTGCAAAAACAGCAAGATATGGATGTGGAATTCGTGTTCGAGGATTTATTGAAAATTGTGAGTTCCATGCGAACTGGGAGCGATCGCATCCGCCAAATCATCTTGTCGGTACAGGACTTTTCCCGCAGCGATCGATCGGGCTGGCAGTTATTCGATATTTCCGACGGTTTGGAAAATACTTTGTTGTTGTTGCAGCACCGCTTGCCCGCCCGCGAGGGCAGGCGGGACATCAAGGTGATGAAGGAATACGGAAATCTGCCGCAAATCGAGTGTTACGCAGGTCAGCTCAATCAAGCTTTTCTGAATATTATCAATCATGCGATCGATGCTTTGGAAGAGTCAAGTCAAGAGCTGGACGAGTCGGAATCAATCAAATTTAAGCCTGTGATTTTGATTAGCACTCAGGTGATCGATGCTCAGCGGATTGCTATTGAGATTGCTGATAACGGCATGGCAATCAGCCAAGATATCACAGCACAAATTTCCGATTCATTTTTGATGGCAAAAGCTGGGGAACACAGCAGCATTTTGGGACTTGCTGCCAGCTATCGGATAATTGTAGAGCAGCACAAAGGAGAGTTAAAGTGTTTTTCGGAACCCGGTAAAGGTACTAAGTTTCGGATAGAAATTCCGCTCAGGCACAGTTGATTAATAGCATTTACTGCGGGCTGAGGGCTGGTTTTGAAAATTGTTGTTGAAACGAGCCTCTACAAATGCGGTTGAATATTTGTGAATCGAGTTGGGAAATTAGCCGATCGTTGATTTCGCTGCTAATTTTCTACTCGCACTGCTGTTGGAGCGGAAACTGTAAAGTTTTGTATAGGAAATGACCAAATTTCAAAAAATAGACGATAGTTGACATTTAAGAGATTTCAAGAGTCCGCAAAAACAAATTTAAAGCAGGTAATAAAATGGTAGTAGCAGCACCAGTTCAATCCCACAATCAATCAATTTTTCAAGCTCGTTACGACAACTTTATCGGCGGCAAGTGGGTGGCGCCGGTGAAAGGGAAATATTCAGAAAACCTTTCTCCAATTACAGGAAAATCAATTTGTCAAATCCCCCGATCGAGCGCAGAGGATGTAGAATTGGCACTGGATGCCGCCCACAGCGCCAAAGACAAGTGGGGTAAGACGAGCCCAGCAGACAGGGCGCGGGTGTTACACAAAATAGCCGATCGCATGGAAGAAAATCTCGATCGCCTCGCCACCGCCGAAACCTGGGACAACGGTAAACCAATTCGCGAAACCAGGCTCGCAGACATCCCGCTGGCGATCGACCATTTCCGCTACTTCGCAAGCTGCATCCGAGCCCAAGAAGGGTCGATCGGCGAACTCGACGAAAACACCGTCGCCTACCACTTCCACGAACCCCTAGGCGTGATTGGACAAATCATCCCCTGGAACTTCCCAATCCTCATGGCCGCCTGGAAACTCGCCCCCGCCCTCGCCGCGGGCAACTGCGTCGTCCTCAAACCAGCCGGGCCAACCCCCGCCTCAATCTTGGTACTGATGGAAATCATCGGCGACTTAGTACCGGATGGCGTCATCAACGTCGTCAACGGGCCCGGCGCCGAAATCGGCAAAACCCTAGCTACCAGCCCCCGGATTGCCAAAGTAGCCTTCACCGGTGAAACAACCACGGGCCGGCTAATCATGCAATACGCCTCCCAAAACGTCATCCCCGTCACCCTAGAATTAGGCGGGAAATCCCCCAACATTTTCTTTGAGGATGTCTGCGCCCAAGACGACGAATTTCTCGACAAAGCAGTCGAAGGATTGGTGATGTTTGCCTTCAACCAAGGCGAAGTTTGCACCTGTCCCTCCCGCGCCTTAATTCAGGAATCGATTTACGATCGATTTATGGAAAGGGCGATCGATCGCATCCGCCAAATCAAACAAAACAACCCCCTAGATCCGACAACCGCCCTCGGCGCGCAAGTCTCCGTCAACCAGATGGAAAAAATCGCCGAATACGTCAAAATCGGACAAGCCGAAGGCGCAGAATGCCTGATCGGCGGCGAAAGAAACATCCTACCTGGCGACTTGCAAGAAGGCTATTACTTCCAGCCCACAGTCTTCAAAGGAAACAACAAAATGCGAATTTTCCAAGAAGAAATCTTCGGCCCAGTATTAGCAGTCACCACCTTCAAAAACGAAACCGAAGCATTAGAAATTGCCAACGATACCCTCTACGGTTTAGGTGCCGGAGTTTGGACGCGCGACATCAACACCGCCTACCGCATGGGCCGCGCCGTTCAAGCAGGCCGCGTCTGGACAAACTGCTATCATTTGTATCCCGCCCACGCAGCCTTCGGCGGCTACAAATCATCGGGAATCGGGCGAGAAAACCACAAAATGATGCTCGATCACTACCAACAAACCAAGAACTTGCTAGTAAGCTACAGCCCCAAAGCTTTAGGCTTCTTCTAAAGTTTTAGTCATTGGGAAGGAAAAAGGAAGAAGGACAAACTTCAATGATTCGTGAACTCCTTCTTACTCTCTTTCCTCTCCTTCTCTGCGCCCTCTGCGCTCTCTGCGGTTCATAAAAAAAATATCATTCAAAAACGAAATAAAATTGCTACAAAAACAGGATAAAATGGAAAATATCCAAAAAGTCACCGCCACAGAAGCCGCTTTAAAATTAATCAACCATCTCAAAAGCAAACACGGACAATTGATGTTTCACCAATCCGGGGGCTGCTGCGACGGTAGTTCTCCCATGTGCTTTCCCGATGGCGAATTGATAATCGGCGATGGCGATGTATTGCTAGGAAAAATCGGCGGTTGTCCTTTTTATATCGCAGCGCAGCAATACGAACATTGGAAGAAAACGCAGTTAATTATTGACGTAGCATCCGGGCCCGGAGGCAGCGATTTTTCCCTAGAAGGGCCGGAGGGAGAGCGTTTTATTACTCGTTCTCGTTTGTTTGTCAATGCTGATTGACTTTGTTTAGTTTGATTTTTGCACTATAGCAATTTTATTTGCAATGAACCGCAGAGGGCGCAGAGAGCGCAGAGAAAGAGGAAAGAGAGAAATAATATTTCTATTGAGAAGTTGGGCGTTTTTTGCTGTGTTTACTTTGTTTAGGGCAAACGTATTTCTTCAATAAATGAGATGCCATCAAAAACACCATCTTTAAAGGCTTGAGTGCTGCGAATTCGGTGATTTTCGCTGAGTAATGTCATTGTTTCTACGAAGGTAATCAGGGCGTTATCTTGTGTTTTATTAGCCCGAAAGCAAATAACTTCCTGGCCTGCATCCCACGCAATTGCCGAAAAATCGGAATAGCTGCTAGAAAACAGTTTCAGAATCTGATTTTCAAACTCTCCTTGAAAATTTAGCTGGAGGCGAGAACCGTCTGAGTATTCGTAATTATTAACTTGTCGGTAGTGACTTCCCTCAATCGAGATGCTAAAACTACCCAAAAAGCTGCGAGCAAAATGTCCGCGAGTATCGGTTTTAATATACTCGCCTTTCCAAGTGCCAATGTGACGTGTGAATATTTCTGGAACTTTCTCTAAATCAGGAGGGTAAGATATATTTTCTGACATGGGATTGATCCTATTCTTTATTGCTAACGGCGACCTATTTTCAGGCTCATTTCACGGCTAGTGCGTTGATATTCGTGGACAATCGGTAATCTTTCGGCTTGGAATTTTTCCAGCGCTTCGGCAATATTAGTGCTCTGTTCGAGATGTTTGGCTAAATACAAACCGTCTTCCCAACCGGAAGTCATTCCTCTGGCGCGTGTGGAACTTTTGGCGTGGGCTGCATCTCCAATTAAGATAACGCGCCCGTCATAGATTTTTGGTAGGGGGTCAATGTCGTAGGAAAAACGACAAACAATGTTTTCTAAAGGGGTTGATTCTATCAGTTTTCTGGCATCTTCTGGGAGTTTTGCTAGTTCTTGGGGAGGCATGGTAGTATTGGTAGGTTGCAGTTTCCCGAGTTCGGAGCTGCTGCGCTCTTTTTCTATAAAGAAACCCCAATGGGTTCGACCTCTACCTATGTGAAAGAAGTTGGCATAAATTCCTCTACCGCGTACATAAACAAAAAAGTTTCCTTCGGGACAGAAGCTATTATCTTCGACTATTCCTCGCCAGACGACATCGCCTAAATAAAATAGTTCTACATCTGGAACTATAGATTGACGAACTTTTGAGAGGATTCCATCGGCACCTATTAACAGATCGCCTTCCCATTTAGTGCCATCTTTAAAGTGGGCGATCGCACTGCGATCGGTTTGGGCGATCGATGCTAATTCCCCATTAAAATGAATGCAGTCAGCCGGTAACTCGTCGAGGATTGCTTCTAAAATAGCTTTGCGGTGTACCAGCATTCCGGGGAGTTCATTTTCTTCGTAGGTGACGGGTTCGGAATTGATGACACCGCCGCGGAGGTTGCGAAACTCGAATACTTTGACAGCATCGCCTGAGTCGATAATTTTTTGGGTAATTTTCGGGTTTCCTTGATGCAGTGCTTGCATACCTGCTTGCACGATCAGGATACCGCAGCCGTCGGTGCGGGGATGGGGTGCTTTTTCAAACAAGTCAACTTGAAACCCTTGTTGAATTAGCAACACTGCTAGATAAGCTCCTGATGTTCCGGCGCCGATAATACCTATCCTGCTTTGGGACGGAACCATTTGTGCTGCTCCTGATTTTAAGATTGCGATCGCTCTTCAACCAATATTATAATTACATAAAATAAGATTTGGGCTAGGTCTGGATGGGCGATCGTCTTCTGCAAGCTTCGCTAACGAGCTTTTGCTGATAGCGACAGGTTTCAAGCTGCCGCTCAAATCAGTATCGTTGGCGAGCCAAAATTAATAATTAATATCATGTCAGCTCTAACGACAATAATAAAATTTGTTCGCTCGTTCGGACTTTAGTCCGCATCAAAGAGAGGACTGAAGTCCGAACGATCGAACCGTTACAGATTGTGGTCAATTGACCGGACATAATATAATGGGTGAGTTGAAAATTTTCGCCTTCAAAAATTAAGCATACTTTAAGCTTCAGTATTTTTAATTAAAGCCAATTCAATTTTTTCATCAGGCTTTTGACTCACTTGTGCGTGCAAACCGGGTCCAAAAAAAGTGGCTATTTTTTCTTGCTTTTCTTTCCAGACTTCGATCGCTATCAGCGGCGAATAAAACTCTAGAATTAACCCGTAAGCACCATCCACATCTACTTCCCGCAACCCTTGGAGGACAGGCCGTTCCTCGTCTGTCGGGGCCAGCCCCAAGCGCTCGAGAGCATCATCTAAGTGCGCGGGTTGGCCGTAGCGAAATCGGGTGATATCTTTGCGGACTTGGTTTTGAGTATCTGTGGCCTGACTTTCTCGCAGCAGGAGAACTTCGGGAGGAGTTGGTTGGGTAAACTCCGCTGGTTCTAGTTCGGCGGCTTTCAGGGCCAATCCTCCCAACAACAGCGGAATTCCATAAAAAAACCCGGCTAGGTTTAGGGTTGGTTTGTCGGTGAAGTAGGCATAGAACCCGACTACTGCTAGGATACCGCCCACAACTAAGGCTAGGCTTGCTAAAGAAGTTTTACGTAACATATTCGTGAGGTAAGTAGTCGGACAGAAACAAGATACTTTAATTATTATCGGCCAATAAGTCTTGAATAAATTTAGTTTTTTGCCAAAATACTTGTAAAAACTGCTAGCGTCAATGAGGGCGGGAGCCCTGTACTCGCACAATTTTGCTTCTGGCTGCAAAAACTTATCCCGCCGGCGAGACGCCCCGCAGGCCACTGGCAAATATCTGTGTAAATTGTGCGGCGCCTGTTCCAGAAGGCAATCGAGATCGGCAGTATGATTAAATTATAGAGAGTTGAACCCGCGATCGACCATCTTGCCCTTTCAACCAATTTTCGGACATGATCGAAGACGAAGACAGAAAAACTGCGGTCACAAACAAGTCGGTTCTAGAGCAGATTAACTCGCTCAAACGCGAAGATGAAAGGCTTTATAATATCTTAGCGATCGATGTCTGGGCCCTAGCCAAGACGATGGATGAATATCAACCGGGATTTTGGTCGGCTTTTATGAAAAACCGTGAGAAGGCTCTGAAGCGATTTTTAACCGAAGTGATGAAAAATAAATCTGCAGATAGTAAACGTCCGCCTTTTCTGCGCTGAAGATTGGCTGAAGTTTTGATGTAAGATCGAACTATAGCACCGACTCAAAAACTCTGAGCAAGTTCATCACTTACAATATGAAAACAGTGAGGGCTCTGCCCAGAAAGGTATGTAGGTGAATTAAGAATCCTCGTCTGTTCGCAGGGGGGGGGAATGTCAAATATTTTTGTAAATAGTAGCAAAGGCAGAAAACAATGGATGCACAGACAATCAAAGAACGCGTAGCAGAGATCGAGATCAAGCGGGAATCTCTCCTGCTGCTGTTGGACCGCTCGGACTTGGGAGCTCTGAGAATCGATGTCAGTCAGGCGATCGAGGAAATTGACGATTTGTTAGAAGAATTTAAGCGTACTTTTAACAGTTAAGTCGTCATTAGTCATTGGTCATTAGTCATTAGTCATCAGTCATTAGTCATTAGTCATTAGTCATTAGATCGTAATCTGTTTTGCATTTAATTTGTATCGTTGGGGCTGACAGGATGCGTCGGTATCAACAAGCTTATTTAACCCGGAACCCGCCAGGGGTTTCAACCCCTAGCGGATTGTGGGAAAGCGGGTTGTTAAGTGGGCACTAAGTATCAGATGCCCACCCACACAAGTTTAAATAAACACAACTGTGAAAATTAGATGCGCGACAGCTTAACTAATGACTAATGACCAATGACCAATGACTAATGACCAATGACCAATGACCAATGACTGATGACTAATGACTAATGACGCTTGAGGGCCCGCACGCACCATCCACCGCCCCTACTGACTAACAACTAACAACTAACAACTAACAACCAACAACTAACAACTAACAACTAACAACTAACAACTAACTCAAAGCCATATCCATCAAAATTTGTTGGGAACTCACCTCCGGGTTATTCGCAGGCGGCCGCCGCTGAGAATAGTGTCCTCCAGATTGCAAATCCCAAGCTTGGCGGTTGTCCGCCAGCATCACGCCCAAAATTTCTTGTAACTCCATCACTATAGTCGGATCTTCCACTTGGACGATCGCCTCAACCCGTCTTGTGAGATTGCGCTGCATCCAGTCAGCAGAACCAATATACACCTCTTCGTCGCCACCGTTGAAAAAATAAAATATCCGCGAGTGCTCTAAAAAACGGCCGATAATACTGATAACTCGGATATTTTCGCTGACACCTTCAACGCCAGGACGCAAACAGCAAATCCCCCGCACAATCAAATCAATTTTCACTCCCGCTTGCGAAGCTTCGTACAAAGCAACAATAATTTGAGGGTCAACTAAAGCATTCATTTTAGCGACAATCCGGCCGCAGCTATCCGTGCCATTTTCGGCATTCAAGCGGCAGAATTCTACCTCGCGACGGATTAAAGCTAAAAATCGATCGCGCATATTGACCGGCGCAACCAACAATTTTCGATAAGATACCTGTCGCGAATAACCGGTTAAATAATTAAACAAGTCCGTCAAATCCGCACCCAAATCTTCGCGACAACTCAACAAACCCACATCCGTATACAGTCCAGCCGTTTTCGGGTTATAATTTCCCGTGCCGATGTGGACGTAGCGACGAATAAATCCGTCCTCGCGGCGCACTACCATCACAATTTTTGTGTGGGTTTTGAGTCCGACCAAACCGTAAACAACGTGGACTCCAGCTTGTTCTAACTTGCGAGCCCAATTAATGTTATTTTCTTCGTCGAACCGGGCTTTGAGCTCTACTAAAACGGCTACTTGCTTGCCGTTTTCCGCTGCTTCAATCAAAGAACTGACGATCGGCGAATCTCCAGAAGTGCGGTACAAAGTCATCTTAATCGCTAACACGGAGCGATCGCGCGCCGCCTCAGTAATAAACCGCTGCACCGTCGCGGTAAACGAATGATAAGGATGGTGCAGCATCACATCTCCCTGGCGGATCGTCGTGAAAATATCCTCACCATCCTCGATATCCAACATCGATTTGCCTAAAACTATTGACGATTGCGAGTTCCGCAAGCGTGGCGGCACCACCGGAGTCCAGGGGGTGTCTTTCAGTTCCGGCACTGGCAGCCCGACCAAAGACATCAAATCCTTGAGGCCTAGCAGCCCCTCTACCACGTAAACATCCTGCTCGCCGAGATCCAACTCATCTCTGAGCATATCTCGCACAGCAGGCGGCATAACCGCTTGAATTTCCAGGCGCACCGCAGAACCTGTAAACCGGCGCTTGCGGAGTTCCTGTTCTATAGCTAGCAACAAATCCTCCGCCTCATCTTCCTCCACGGTCAAATCCGCATTGCGAGTAATGCGGAACGGGTGATATTCCTGAATGTCCATCCCCGGAAACAAAGCCTCTAAATTGTGAGCGATTACCTGTTCCAGAGGTACTCCCGTCCACACAGAAGACTTGCCTTTTTGCTGCCACTGCAAATCCTCCGGTAGTGGCAAAAATCGGGGCAGCACCTGCGGTACTTTGACGCGGGCAAACAATTCCTCTCGGGTGTTGGGGTCTCTGACAACTACTGCTAGATTGAGGCTGAGGTTGGAAAGGAACGGGAACGGATGGCTGGGGTCAACGGCTAGGGGTGTGAGTACGGGAAATACTTGTTCTTTGAAGTAGCGGTGCAAGTAATTCCGCTGTTCTTGATTGAGGTCGATGTAGTCGAAAATGTGGATGCCGTTTGCTGCTAATTTCGGCCGCAGGGTTTGGTCAAAATAGGCGTGTTGCTGAGTCACCATCGGCAAAAGTCGCTTGTTGATTGCATCTAGCTGTTCTTGGGGCCTCTTGCCGTCGGAGGTCAATTTGCTGACTTTTGCTTCTACTTGCTGTTTGAGCGCCGCTACTCGCACCATAAAGTATTCGTCTAGGTTTGAGCTAAAAATAGCCAGGAATTTGAGTCTTTCTAGGAGCGGCGTGCGGGGGTCGAGGGCTTCGTGGAGCACGCGGTTGTTGAACTCCAGCCAGCTTTGTTCTCGGTTGAAGTAGTATTCGGGGTCGCTGAGGTTGATTTGGGGCTGGTTTTTGGCGGGGGTCTTTTTTGGCTTGGACATGGTTCGGGAGTCTTGGGGAGGCTCGGTGGTATCTGTACAATTTAGTATTGCAGCAGTATTGCCGTAGCGGCTCCGCAGCGGGCGATCGAATTCGCGGGCCAAGACATACAAAACCCGATCGAACCCGGGGCTTGCCTGTGGAAAACCCCTAACTATAGCAGGAGGCAGTTCGGCTTGAGGAAGAGGCAATAATAGCCATGATTTGAACACTCGAAAATGCCCGCTCGCGTTGTGGCGGTTGCTATAAAATCAGCAGTTTCAACTAAGGACGCGCTGATTTCTCGGCACTGCGTATACAAAAATAAGACCTCTTGCAAAAGTCAAATTCACCCCCCGCAAGTCCCCCCGGACGCGGGGAGAAACAAGAAGAGACCTCTTGCCTCAGTCCTTTTCATCAATTGAGCGGACGATGCTCGGAGCAACGTCCCACAAGAAAAATAACTCTTGTGGGACGTTGCTCCGAGCATCGTCCTAACTATTTTTGCAATTACGTCTAATAATCTTGTCCCCTCCCCGAACTCGCGGGGAGGGTTGGCGTGAGGTGCACTGTATTTTTGCAAGAGTTCTATACAGTAAAAATACAGTGGGGTGCGGGAACATCACATCTCCCCCACATACCGCACCCCACACCCCCTCCGGCCCGACGCGCCAGAAAGAAGCAAAAGTTAACACAAACAAAGCAACTGCTTGCGCTCGCGAGATCCCCGCCTCTGATAAACTTGATGGCTGGGAGTGCTCTAGAGCACAGGCAAGCATCAGCATTTGGGAGGATATAGTTCGTGGACAATGTAATCGGTTTAGAGATTATCGAAGTAGTCGAGCAGGCAGCCATCGCCTCCGCTCGCTTGATGGGCAAAGGCGAAAAAGATGAAGCCGATCGCGTAGCCGTAGAAGCCATGCGCGAGCGTATGAACAAAATTCATATGCGCGGCCGCATCGTGATCGGCGAAGGCGAACGCGATGACGCACCCATGCTTTACATCGGGGAACAAGTAGGTATTTGTACTCGCGAAGATGCCAAAGATGTCTGCAATCTAGATGAATTGATCGAAATTGACATCGCTGTTGACCCCTGCGAAGGTACTAACTTAGTTGCTTACGGTCAAAACGGTTCGATGGCAGTTTTGGCAATCTCGGAAAAAGGCGGTTTGTTTGCGGCTCCGGATTTCTACATGAACAAATTGGCGGCTCCTGCGGCTGCTAAAAATCATGTAGATATTCGCAAGACGCCAACCCAAAACCTCAAAATCATCTCAGATTGCCTAGGTCGCAGTATTGAAGATTTGGTGGTGGTGGTGATGGATCGCGATCGGCACAAAGGTTTAATTAAGGAAATTAGGGAAGCGGGTGCAAGAGTTCGGCTGATCAGCGACGGCGACGTTTCGGCAGCAATTTCTTGCGCGTTTTCTGGTTCCAACATCCACGCACTTATGGGTATTGGCGCTGCACCAGAAGGTGTGATTTCGGCAGCGGCAATGCGCTGTTTGGGCGGTCACTTCCAAGGTCAGTTAATTTACGATCCGGCTGTTGTCAAAACTGGTTTGATCGGTGAAAGCAAAGAGAGCAATCTCGCCCGTCTTAAAGAAATGGGCATCACAGATCCAGACAAGATTTATAATGCTGAAGAGTTGGCATCTGGCGAAACTGTGCTGTTTGCAGCTTGCGGAATTACTCCCGGAACGCTGATGGATGGAGTTCGGTTTTTTGGCGGCGGCGCTCGTACTGAAAGTTTGGTAATTTCTTCTCAGTCGAAGACGGCTCGGTTTGTGGATACAATCCATATGTTTGACCAGCCGAAATCTCTGCAATTGAATTAGTCATTAGTTAGCGGTTAGCTGTTGATGAGTGTTGACTGTTGACTGTTGACTGTTAACAGTCACCCGTGATTGGTAATTAGCGATAAACTAAGAACTAATAACAGGTGACTGTTAACAAGTAAGAAATAAATAGTGACAAATCACAGATATGAATATTGCAGTCGTAGGTCTCAGCCACAAAACAGCGCCGGTTGAAGTTCGCGAAAAGCTGAGCATTCCAGAACCGAAGATTGAAGCGGCGATCGCCCAATTGCGCGGCTACCCCCACATTCTTGAAGTTGCCATCCTCAGCACTTGCAACCGCTTAGAAATTTATATTGTTACCAGCGAGTCGGAACCTGGTGTGCGAGAGGTGATTCAGTTCCTTTCCGAATGCAGTAAAGTTTATGTGCAGTCTTTGCGCCCTCACCTGTTTATTTTGCTGCACGAAGATGCGGTGATGCACTTGATGCGAGTTGCTTCGGGCCTCGATAGTTTGGTGCTCGGAGAAGGACAAATTTTGGCTCAGGTGAAACAAACTCACAAACTAGCCCAGCAGTACAAAGGTGTCGGCAGAATTTTAGAGCGTTTGTTCAAGCAAGCTCTCACAGCAGGGAAGCGAGTTCGCACCGAAACTAGCATCGGTACGGGTGCGGTTTCGATCAGTTCGGCGGCGGCAGAATTGGCTCAATTGAAAGGTCAGCATTTAGCAAGCAGCCGCATTGCGATTATCGGTGCCGGTAAAATGTCGCGGCTTTTGGTGCAGCATTTGCTCTCGAAAGGCGCTAGCCATATTGCGATCGTCAACCGCTCTGTGCGGGGGGGTCAGGAGCTAGCAGACCAGTTTAAAGAGGCACAATTGCACCTGTATCTGCTCTCGGAAATGATGCAGGTAATTGCAGATTCTGATTTGGTTTTTACCTGTACGGCTGCTACAGATCCGCTGTTAAATAAAGCTAAGTTAGAAGCTGTTTTAGACTTGAGCCGCCCTTTGATGTTGGTGGACATTTCTGTACCGCGCAACGTTGATTCGGATGCGAAGGAACTCGCTAATGTGAAGTCGTTTAATGTAGACGACTTGAAGGCCGTGGTAGCTCAAAATCACGAAAGCCGCCGCAAAATGGCAATGGAAGCTCAGGGCCTGCTGGAACAGGAAGTGGGGGCTTTTGATGTCTGGTGGCGAAGTCTGGAAACTGTTCCTACTATTAGCTGTTTGCGGGATAAGATAGAATTGATTCGGGAACAAGAGTTAGAAAAAGCTTTGTCGCGTCTGGGCTCTGAGTTTTCAGAGAAACATCAAGATGTGATTGAATCTTTAACCAGGGGGATTGTGAATAAGATTTTGCACGATCCGATGGTACAGTTGCGCGCTCAGCAGGATATTGAGGCGCGCAGGCAAGCGATGCAGACTTTGCAAACGCTGTTTAATTTGGATGTGGATGTCAATCAGCAGTACAGCTAGTTGGTCATTAGTCATTAGTCCAACGTCATGTTTTGCTGTCCCCACTGGCGAACTTTATTAGTCATTGGTCGCTTGTTATTGTTGAAGATTATTAATGATTCCCAACTAATGACTAATGACTGCTGACTAATGACTCTTATAAACTAATGACTAATGACTCTTATAAACTAATGACTAATGACTATTAAGCGAATTTATCAATTAATTTTAGGGCTGGTAGGGCTGTGGTTATTTTTTGAGTTTTGCTCCCGCATTGCGGCAGAAATTCTCTGGTTTGAGGAAGTTGGATATCTTCAGGTTTTGCTGTTAAAGCTGAAAACTCAAGGGTTGCTGGGGACGATCGCAATTATTGTTTCTTCTGCCTTTTTGTTCGGAAATTTGGCTTTAGCTCGCCGCCTGGAACATCCGGCACAGGAAACAAAATCGCCGGTGGCGACGGCGCTATTCGCTTCACTGATGGGGAACAAAACGGGAAAGAATTACGAATCACCTGTTGCTAAATCTCCAATTAGTTTTTCGTGGCTGCTGTTGGCGGTATTCGGATTGAGTGCGATCGCCACTTTGACGGTAATTCACTGCGGGCTGTTAGCTGCAAACAGCCTCACCTATCTCGGTATAGGGGGCAATTTGCCTCCAATACCCGTACAGTTAGGCATTGAGTCAATCCAGCCTGGGGCGGTGCAGCTATTTTCTGAGTGGTGGCAGTTGGGCTTGCTGCTGGGGACAATCTTGGCTGTAGCAGTTAAGCCGGATTTTTGGCTGCGGGCGATCGCTCTTTTTCTCAGTTTGGCGATCGGGCTAATTGCCGTCAGTAGCTGGACAAAAGTCTTGCAATATTTCCGCCATGCTGATTTTAACACGACTGACCCTATTTTTAACCACAATATTAGTTTTTATGTATTTGTTTTCCCAATTTTGGAGTTGCTAAACTTAGGGCTGACAGTTGTATTTTTGTACGGTTTAGTATCTGGCGCTTTAACATATTTGCTGTCGGGAAATAGCCTGAGTAAAGGCATATTCTTGGGGTTTTCGCGATCGCAGCAGCGGCACTTGTACGGCTTAGGTGGAGCTTTCATGCTAGCCACCGCACTCCGGTACTGGCTGGGGCGCTACGCGTTGATGTACTCGCGCGGAGACGTTACCTACGGGGCGAATTATACTGACGTGACAGTGCGGTTGCCCGTCTACGGATTGTTGAGTATTTTGGCGCTGGCGATCGCACTTTTGATGCTGTACCAGGTTGGGCAATTCAAAATTAAAAATAAACTGATAAAACAGATTATTTTAACGTGGCTGAGTTTGAGTTTTTTGGGAGGTTGGCTGCTGCCAAAAATTGTGCAGCAACTGATAGTCAAGCCCAACGAATTAGCGCGAGAACAGCCGTACATCCAGCGCAGCATTGCCTTTACTCAAGAAGCTTTTGACCTCAAAAAACTCGAAATCAAAACTTTCGATCCAGCCGGGAAACTGACATATAAAGATTTAGAAAAAAATCAACTGACTGTTAGCAACATCCGGCTGTGGGACAAGCGACCGCTGCTGCAAACTAACCGACAGTTACAGCAAATCAGACCTTATTATACATTTCCTGATGCGGATATCGATCGCTACACGATCAAAAACAAAACAGCAAAAAAGGGAGATACTGAAAGCCAGCAAGTAATTCTGGCGGCGCGGGAACTAGACTATACAGCAGTTGCGCCGGAAGCTCAAACTTGGGTGAACGAACATCTGGTGTACACTCACGGTTACGGCTTTACTCTTTCTCCGGTAAACACAGTCGGTGTCGGCGGTTTACCCGATTATTTTGTTAAAGATATTGGAGTTGCAGCCGAGACAGGAGAAACTGCTTTAGATGTAACTAGCGATCGAGTTCGGGTGAGTATCCCGATCGGCAATCCGCGCATTTACTACGGCGCAGTCACAGATACAGACGTGATGACACCCACACAAGTCAAGGAATTTGACTATCCCAGCGGCGAAGAAAATGTTTACAACAATTACAGCGGTAGAGGCGGAATTGCGATCGGTTCTCTGTGGCGACGCTGGCTGTTTGCTGGGTATCTCAAAAATTGGCAAATGGCGCTGACTCGCAATTTTACGCCCGAAACTAAATTGTTGTACCGCCGCAACATTAACAAAAGAGTCCGGGCGATCGCTCCTTTTTTGCGCTACGATTCAGACCCGTATTTGGTAGTAGCAAACGCCAATCTTAATAAAGGTGATATAGAAAAAAATAACAATAATAACATTGGCAAAAAAAATCAGCAGGCTTCGTCAAAAACTAATAATCCTCCTAACTATCTTTACTGGATTATCGATGCCTATACAGCGAGCGATCGCTACCCGTATTCCGATCCGGGCAAAAACGAATTTAACTACATCCGCAACTCCGTAAAAGTAGTCATTGACGCTTACAACGGATCAGTTGAATTCTATGTTACCAATCCCTCAGACCCGATTATCGACAGTTGGATTCGGATCTTTCCCGGAGTCTTCAAACCCCTTGACAAAATGCCTCCAGCTATCCGCAAACATATTAGATATCCCATAGATTTGTTGAGCTTTCAATCGGAACGCTTGCTAACTTATCACATGGAAGATCCGCAAGTATTTTACAATCGGGAGGATTTGTGGCGAGTTCCCAATGAAATTTATGGCAGCGAACAGCAGGCGGTAGCACCTTACTATTTGATTACGAAACTGCCGACGGAAACTTCCGAAGAGTTTATTTTGCTGCTCCCATTTACACCAGTAAGTCGCAACAATTTAATTGCTTGGATTGCAGGGCGATCGGACGACGAAAATTACGGAAAATTGCTGTTATACCAGTTTCCCAAACAGCGATTAGTTTACGGGCCGGAACAAATAGAAGCTTTAATTAATCAAGACCCGGTTATTTCGGAACAAATATCTCTCTGGAATCGCCAGGGATCGAAAGCAATTCAAGGAAATTTATTAGTCATTCCAATTGAACAATCTTTGCTGTACGTAGAACCTCTTTATTTAGAAGCAGAGCGCAATAGTTTACCAACTTTAGTTAGAGTTATTGTTGCCTATGAAAACCGCATCGTCATGGCCGAAAATCTGGACTTGGCACTCAAGGCACTTTTTCAAGAAAAGTCTATCAATAAACCGGCAATTATTCGGCCTGTAGAATCAACAGCCCCGGCTGTGAATTGATGGGGGATATGTATATAGCCTTTCTCACAAAGATGAGGTGCTAGGAGTGGGAATTGGGAATAGGGAATTGGGCCTAAAAGCATCGGGCCTAAAAGCATACCTCACCTTTGTGAGAACCGCTATATATAGCCTTTCGATATCTCATATGAGGTGCCGCTGGCATCCGTGGGCATAGGCCAAACCGGGCATACGGTATATAGTAGACAAGATTGCAAAAATCCTTTTAATCAAATTTTGGGACGATGCTCAAAGTCCATCCCACAATAAAAAAAGATTTTTGTGGGATGGGCACTTTCGGAGCGGGTCCTAACTATTTTTGCAAGAAGTCTGGTATATGGTAAGCTGTTGCGGCATTTAAACTGTATGTCACAAAAAAATAAAATTATTCGGGCCCTGAATCTGCAATGTTTATTTGCGCGACAGCTTATACCTCACCAAGCTTGAGAACCGCTATATAAATTTGTGTTAATAAAGGCGGGACGACTGTGATTTTTAATAATAAATACTTGTATTAAAATCTCAAATTATGCTTGAGTTTTTGCTTCACTAACAATTGGCGGCGGCCGTTGAGAAAAAAGTTCATAAATTGGCAATTACCAACCGGGAAACAGTTATGCAAAAGTCAAAACATCTACATTTTTCAATACAATTGGTTTACTTTGCTGACGATAAACTGTAACAGTTTCTAAGTCTTTGAGTGTCATCCTACTGATTGTTCCTTGGCCGAAAAGGAGTTGCCGCAGCTACAGCTTTGGGCTGCATTGGGATTGTGGAACCGGAAACCTCCGCCCATCAAGTCTTCTGAATAATCCAAGGTGAGCTCGTCGAGATATTTTAAGTGCTGGGGGTCGATCGCAACTCGGACACCTTCAGACTCGCATACAGCATCTTCCGGGCCTGGTGCATCTTCAAAACCCATAGTATAAGATAAACCGGAGCAGCCGATCGACTCCACGCCCAGACGAAAGAAAGCATTGGGGTTGGAATGCTTTGACTTGAGGCGCTTTACTTCTGTGGCTGCTGTTTGAGTCAGATGAATCATTAATTTTATTGGGTTATTGGTTATTGGTTATTTGTTATTGGTTATTTGTTATTAGTTGGGGGTTATTAGTTCAGTCCTGCACGGGTGTCTAATGCCTCCAGGACTATGGTTATTAATCGATGCGAATAACCAATAACCAATAACAAATAACTAATAACTAATAACTCATTACCAGTTTAGATGGTTACTTCGCCTTTGTGGCTGCTGTTTGAGTCAGATGAATCATTAATTTTATTGGGTTATTGGTTATTTGTTATTGGTTATTTGTTATTAGTTGGGGGTTATTAGTTCAGTCCTGCACGGGTGTCTAATGCCTCCAGGACTATGGTTATTAATCGATGCGAATAACTAATAACTAATAACCAATAACCAATAACTAATAACTCATTACCAGTTTAGATGGTTACTTCGCCTTTTCTGTGCGGGCGTAATCGTCTTGAAAGCGGACAATATCATCTTCTCCGAGATATTCGCCGTTTTGTACTTCAATTAAAATCAGGGGAATAACTCCCGGATTTTCCAGACGGTGATTGATGCACTGGGGAACGTAGGTAGATTGATTTGTAAACAAAACTTGTTCTGTTTCACCGCAAGTAACTTTTGCGGTACCACAAACTACGATCCAGTGTTCGCTGCGGTGGTGGTGCATTTGCAGGCTGAGGCGGTGTCCGGGCTTAACTTCGATGCGCTTAATTTTATATCCCGGGCCTTCTTCAAGGGTGGTAAAGGAGCCCCAAGGGCGCAATTCTGTAGCGGCTATTCCGTTGGATGCTGCTGATGCCAGCAGAGTAGATATTTGAGAAATTTCTTGAGTTTGTACCATGATTTTCACTCCTTGAGGATTGTTTGCGGAATCCTGTGGTAAACGACGTTGGGTTTTGAGGCCAGCTAATTTGTTGTAAAAATCGCAGCCCACCCGCGCGGACGAGTTAGCGAACTCTACACTTTTACCGATAAATCTTGTCAGCCCGATCGACCCGCCTTAATAACCATAGCAAAATTACCCTAGCTGTTGTCACCCGGTATTCGATCGAACTTACCAATCTACATCAACTCTTCACAGAACTTAAGCATTTCAACATAATTGTGATTAGTCACGCAGTCAAGGCCGCGTACAGAATCTCACAATTGCTGTGGATTTAACCAGGGCGCGCCCTGGCCCCGCAAGCTACGGCTTTTTTTAGATCGAAGGACGGTTAACTCTAATCAATTTACCACTCAAAGTATCCAGGGTAGAAATAGCATCATTAATTCGGGTCGCCTGTCTTTCCCAGTTGTTATCTTGAGTACAAATAATAATACCAGCATGGTCGGGTTGCGATCGATGCAGTCGAATAAAATCCCCTCGATTGAGAGTCAAAACTGCTCGCTCATTACTCGCTGCAAAAGCCAATACATCCTCATCAGGAATTCCTAATCCTGCGTTTCCGGCTTCTTGAACTGTTAAAACATCGTGACCTAAAGGTCGCAGAAACTCAACTACTGGCAACGGATACTGTTCGTCTGCATAAATTCGTGCCATGTTTTAGGCTTCCTCATTTTCTTTAATTGCTAGTTCAATTTCGTCTGGGTAAGCATCAGCATAAGCCCAAGCATTGACTAAATCAGCCGCAGTCAAATGGGGATAGCACTTAAAAAGTTCAGCATCGCTGCATCCGAGACGGCGATAACCCACAAGTACCCAAACTTGTATGCGAGTATTGCCAACACAGGCATCGCCGCCACACACGCCGGGAGTCTTTTTAATGCCTATAGCACCAGTGCTTAAGGTTTGAAGTAAAATTTCTATAGCCGCTGCTTTATCGGCTGAATTTAAGGAGGCTAGATCGATTTTTAATTCGGTGAGTGTCATAGTTTATTCCTATTTATTGGGGAATATATGTTTAATATTTTAGCTTAAATCTAGATTTGGCGATAGCCCAAGCCCCGCAAGCTACGGCTTTTTTTCACATCGAAGGACGGTTAACTCGAATCAATTTACCGTTCAAAGTATCCAGGGTAGAAATAGCATCATTAATTCGCGTTGCCAGCCTTTCAAAATTCGGGTCTTCCGTGCAAACAACAATACCACTATGGTCAGAGTTTTGAATGTGTAATCGCATGAAATGACGGCGATTTCGCGTTAAAACTGTTCGGTAATTGCTCGCAGAAAAAGCTAACACATCTTCGTCAGGAATTTGAAGATTTGCATTCCCTGCTTCCCTCGCTGTTAATACATCGTGACCCAAAGCCCGCAATAATTCTACGACTGCTAGCGGGAAGTTTTCATCTGTGTAAAAACGTGCCAACTTTTAATAAACCTCGCTTTCTTCCATAACTTCATCATTTTCTTTAATTGCCTGTTCAATTTCCTCTGGATAAGCATCAGCATAAGCCCAAGCATTTACCAAGTCAGCGGCGGTTAGATCGGGAAATGATTCTAGGATGATAGCATCGGAAGCACCTAAACGTCGATCGCACACCAGTGACCAAACTGGTATGCGAGTATTGCCGATACAAGCATCGCCTCCGCACACACCGGGAGTTTTTTTAATGCCTAGAGAACCGTTGGTTAAAGTTTGAGTTAGGATGCTGATGAGTTTAGCTTTATCAACGGGATTTAAGGTTGAGACTTGAGTTTCTAATTCTTGTATAGTCATAAGTGCGATCGATCGGATCTGAATATATTAGTTAGATTATAGCAAATTTGCGCCATGTTTTAGGCTGCCTCATTTCTAGCGATCGCAGCTTCAATTTCCTCTGGGTGTGCCTCAGCATAAGCCCAAGCATTCGCCAAATCCGCTGCACTCAAATGAGGAAAGTCTTGCAAAATTCGCACATCATTTGCACCCAGAAGGCGATAATTTACCATCGACCAAACAGGTATGCGAGTCTTAGCAATTCTAGCATCGCCGCCACACACGCCCGGAGTTTTTTCGATTCCTTGCCAAGTATTGCTTAAACTTTGGACTAATAGCTGTATTGCCTGAATTTTTTCAGCGGGAGTTAAGGCAAGGAGTTGTTTTTCTAATTCTTTCAGTAGCATTATTTACAATCTCAATCATTTTTTCTAATTGTTTGTTCAATTTCGTCTGGGTAAGCATCAGCATCAGCCCAAGCATTTATCAAGTCAGTGGCGGTGCGATCGGGAAATGATTCTAGAATTATAGCATCGGAAATACCTAAACGTCGATCTCACACCAGCGACCAAACTGGTATGCGAGTATTGCCGATACAAGCATCGCCTCCACATAGCCCAGGAGTCTTTGACTTGTGATATAATCTCATATATGTAGTCAACTCTTCCAAGTAGTTATGAGTTTAACAGCCAAAATACAAGAAACTAAAAAAATATTAGATGCTCAAGATTACAACAAGGAAGAACACAAAAGTTTAATATTAGACAAGTTTACAGATACCCCTTGTATTCATGTTTCAGGGTATGACAGAAAAACCCAGTATGGCTATACGACAAATGTAAGATCGCACTTTCGTTCAACTTATACGGGAGAATTTCCTCTAGATATTGAATTTTCTGATGAGTATTTTAAAAAAGGCGAAAAATACTCACCAGGGGAATCAGAAGAACACCGAGAAGGCAAACGATGGATAGCTGAAAAGGTAGAAGAATTATCGAAAGGTTTTTTATCCAAAGAAATTTTGGAGTTTGAAAAGTTACTTAAACTGGAAAACGGCAAATATAGAATCTGCGATGTAGCTTTTAATTTTCCTGGCGGAGAACTTTTTGTTTTTGAGTGTCAATTATCTGCAATTACTCCAGAAACGTTAGAGTCACGGTCTGAAGATTACCGCAGTTTAGGTGTTACTTTTGACTGGTTGTTCGGAAAAAGTGCCCATACAAATGATAATATTAGTTGGTATTATAACTATTTTGGCAAATATCCCTACATTTTAAATTTTGAAAGAACCATACAAGACTCGGAGATTACATAAATGAAAATTTCCTTAAACACTCATTTCTTAAATTTAGGTAATTTAGAAATACAAGCTACTCGTGACGAGACAACATTAAATGTAGTTAAGGAACCACTTTGGATTGAAAAACCTATTGATTGGTGCGTTCCATTTTTAAAACACTCTATTGTATATAAATCTAACTTTTTAGAATTTAGTGACTTACTTTTTGACGATCTTGGTTTTTTAAGGACTCTTTATAAACAAGAAAAGATTCACGGTGTAATTAAGTATCTAGAGAGATTACACCAAAATTATTATTATAATTTTTGTAATGAGGATAAAAAAAAGAATGGCGTGTACGAACCATCAGTAGTTAACTTATGTTTTTATTGTACTGTTTATCAATTAATACAAAATCAATGGGTTAAGAGTTGGGAATTTTATGAGCTAGATAAAAAGCAAACTAAAGCTGTGTTATCACTTTCGTCTGTCGAAGCATTAAAAAAGTATTGCATGAAGCTGATTTGCGAATTAACATCCAATTATCATGAAGTCAAAAGAATTGATTTAAAGTTAAGTCTAACACATACAGGTAACGTGACTTATTTTGAAGACTTGAAACCTTTAGATCGTGATGTATTTTATATTGATACCCAAAAATTAGTTTTAAATTTGTTTCAAGTATGGGGGAGTTTAAATTATCAACAAATATTGAGAGGACTTAAAATCTCTGATAAACCGCAAGCTGTTTGTAGTGAGATTCAAACCTTAGAAAAAACCGGAATAATCAAGAGGACTGCTGGGTTAAAAATTAAGGATGGTCATTGGGAATTGGGAGAACTTAGTAACATAGACAATCTCCCTATGTACAAAAAAGAACAGGTGCAAATCTTAGACCAAAACAGAATCATAGCAACTAAACTTAGAGCTAGGGAGCTTACCTTAAGGTAGATTTATATACACCCATCTTCACTGGCTATTTGAACCAAACCCTTAGCTTGCGGGGCGGGACACCATCGCCCATCTCCACCGAACAGCGAAAAATGTGATATAATGTCAATTAAAAATATAAATAATCAACAATTATGCAATTAGAAGATTACTTTAAATTTTCAACACCAGAAGATATCCGCATCAAAGGAACCCGCGTCGGTATCGAACACATTCTCTACGAATACATCCACCGCGGCCAAACTCCAGAAGCCATAGCTCAAAAATTTCGGACAGTGACGATGGCTCAAGTTTATGCTACGATTTTGTACTATCTGGAAAATCCAAAAACTGTAGGTAAATATGTAGGAGATTGGTTAGAATATTGCCTCAAAGCTGAAGCTGAATACGATCGCAATCCATCACCTTTTGTCTTGAAAATGCGTCAGCTTAAAGAGCAAAATCAGAAATCTCAACAACTGGATCGAGTTTATTAATGAGTGTTAAATATCTGTTAGACGAAAATATCGATATATCAGTTATAAGAGCTGTATACTCTGCTCTCATGCAATTCCTCTTCTTGGCTAAACTCAGCTAATTCCTTGAGAATTTCACGGCGCTTAACACTACGCTGCTGTTTGTATGCGATCGCACTTGCCAAACTAATCCGCCGCTGGTTTCCTACTTTTCCATAGGTAATTTCCCCGTCATCGTTTCTTCAACAGTCATATCTTGCTCAATCGGCACTAAAGATACTGCTTTATCAGCCGCCATCAAATGTGCAGCTTGACACAACAATTGATAGAGAGATTCAGGAAGTGCGATTTCTTCCCCGCCCACTTCCACAAGTTTTACTTTTAATGTCTCAGAATCACCATTTTCTATCTTGATGCTTAACATTTTATCCAACAACTTGATAGCAATTGTTTCTGCTTCTGTCGGTAAAACCGGATCTAGGAGTATTGTTTTCCCGTTCATAAAAATGATGCAAGATGTCAGTTTAAATCCTAATTATTTCTCTCTCTTCTCTGACTCTGCGTTCTCTGCGTTCTCTGCGGTTAAATCATTCCAATCTAGACGCGCTAATAATTAGATATTTTTTCAGCATAAATATTTAGCCCAGAATTCCTAACACTTAACTCATCGATTGTAACTATTTTTGCACGATCGATCGCACTAGCTTTAATTTTTTCGCGCACCTACCCAATGTAGTAGATCCACATATAATAAATGATACTAGATCGATCGCCATCCCGCGCTCTGCTCTAGAGCGCAATTTTTTGATCACTTTGAGAGACTTATCCAAATGAATAGCAACGGATTGCCACAAAAACAAGGCCTGTACGATCCCCAGTTCGAGCACGACGCTTGCGGAGTCGGATTCATTGTACACGTCAAGGGTAACAAATCTCACGAAATAGTCGAACAGGCACTGACAATTCTACTGAATCTCGACCACCGAGGTGCGTGTGGCTGCGAGCCCAATACCGGAGATGGCGCGGGCATTTTGATGCAAGTGCCCCACAAGTTTCTCAAGAAAGCAGCCGCAGCCGAAAACATCGAACTTCCAGAAGTCGGCGAGTACGGCGTTGGTGCAATTTACTCATCGCGAAATCAGACGGAACGGGAAAACGGCAAACGCATTTTTGCCGAAATCGCAGCCGAAGAAGGCTGTCCCCTGCTAGGTTGGCGCGATGTCCCCACGGATAATTCATCCCTGGGCGATACCGCCAAAGCCAGCGAACCCTTCATGCAGCAAGTGTTCGTCAGCCGCCCCGCAGCTATGGACGAGGCGGCTTTCGAGCGGAAACTTTACGTGATCCGCAAACGCGCCCACAACGCCATCCGCAGGACGGAAGTAGACCCCTACTGGTATAATTCCACACTCTCCTGCCGGACGATCGTCTACAAAGGAATGTTGATGCCGGTGCAAGTGGGAGATTACTATCCCGAACTGCACGACCCCGACATGGAAAGCGCCTTAGCCCTGGTTCACTCGCGCTTCAGCACCAATACTTTTCCGAGTTGGGAACGATCGCACCCTTACCGCTACATCGCCCACAACGGCGAAATCAACACGATGCGCGGCAACATCAACTGGATGCACGCGCGGCAATCGATGTTCGAGTCGGAACTTTTCGGAGACGATTTAAAGAAAATCCCGAATTTAATCAACATCCAAGGTAGCGACTCGACAATTTTTGACAATGCTTTGGAATTGCTGTATTTGGCCGGGCGTTCTTTACCCCACGCCGTGATGATGATGATTCCCGAACCTTGGACAGCCCACGAGTCGATGAGTGACGAGAAAAAGGCTTTCTACGAATACCATTCTTGCTTGATGGAACCTTGGGATGGGCCGGCTTCGATCGCATTTACCGACGGAACATCGATCGGCGCTGTACTCGATCGCAACGGTTTGCGTCCTTCCCGTTACTGCATCACCAAAGATGACTTAGTAATTATGGCATCGGAAGCGGGAGTTTTGCCGATCGCCCCAGAACAAATTCTCTCAAAAGGTCGCTTGCAACCGGGCCGGATGTTCTTAGTTAATACAGCAGAAGGCCGCATCATTTCTGACGAGGAAATTAAACATCAAATCGCTTCGGAACATCCGTACCGCGAGTGGATTGATAAACACATGGTAGAAATTGCCAAACTACCAGATGCGGAAGTAGTGGCAGAATCTCAACCCGAAACTTTATTGCAGCGGCAAATGGCTTTTGGCTACACCTTTGAAGAACTGCGGATGCTGTTAGCGCCGATGGCAAACAATGGGGTGGAAGCTGTCGGTGCGATGGGTGCGGATACGCCGCTTGCTGTTTTATCGAACAGGCAAAAGTTGCTTTACGAATATTTCCAGCAACTTTTTGCTCAAGTTACGAATCCGCCGATAGATTCGATCCGCGAAGAGATTGTCACTTCTGCGGAAACGACGATCGGATCTGAACGCAATTTGCTCAAGCCTGAACCAGAAAACTGTCATTTAATTGAGTTGAAAACACCAATTCTCAGCAACGAAGAACTGGCGAAACTAAAACAGGTAAATCAGGGTAATTTCAAGTCTATTACTATACCGATTTTGTTCGATCCCAAAACTGGTGTAAAAGGTTTGGAACAGGCGTTAGAAGATGTTTTCGCAGCCGCAGACAGTGCGATCGCCTCTGGGGTGAATATCATCATTTTGTGCGATCGGGGAATCAATGCCGAAAATGCCCCGATTCCGGCGCTGCTAGCAGTTGCAGGCTTGCACCACCACTTGATCCGCCAAGGTACGCGGACGCGGGCGGGACTGGTGCTCGAATCCGGCGAACCGCGCGAAGTTCACCATTTTGCAACTTTAATCGGCTACGGTTGCGGTGCGATCAATCCGTATTTGGCTTTTGAGACGATCGCAGATTCGATTCGCGAAGGTTTGCTGGTAAACGTTGATACCAAAACAGCTTGCAAAAATTACGTGAAAGCCGCAACCAAAGGTGTGACCAAAGTTGCGTCGAAAATTGGGATTTCCACAATTCAAAGTTACCGCGGCGCGCAGATTTTTGAGGCGATCGGCTTAAACAAATCCGTAGTCGATAAATACTTCACTTGGACAGCATCGCGAATTGCCGGAGTTGGCCTCGAAGTCATCGCCCAAGAAGCGATTTTACGCCATACCCACGCCTTCCCCGATCGCCCATCCAGCGGACACACCCTCGATGTCGGCGGCGAATATCAATGGCGCAAGGAAGGCGAAGCCCACTTGTTCAGTCCGCAAACAATTCACGCCCTGCAACAAGCCGTGCGCGAAGGAAGTTACCCGCTTTTTCAAAAGTATTCCGGGCTGGTTAACGAACAAAATCAACAGCATTTCACCCTTCGCGGTTTGTTGCAATTCAAGCAGCGAGAATCGATTCCGATTGAAGAAGTCGAACCAGTTGAAGCTATTGTCAAACGCTTCAAAACCGGGGCGATGAGTTACGGTTCAATTTCCCAAGAAGCCCACGAATCTTTAGCCGTGGCGATGAACCGCATCGGTGGTAAATCGAACACTGGTGAAGGTGGCGAAGATCCCGATCGCTATACTTGGACAAACGATCGCGGTGACTCAAAAAACAGTGCGATCAAACAAGTTGCTTCCGGGCGTTTCGGCGTTACCAGCTTGTATTTATCCCAAGCGCGGGAACTCCAAATCAAGATGGCGCAAGGGGCAAAACCCGGAGAAGGCGGACAATTGCCTGGTAAAAAAGTATACCCGTGGATTGCCAAGGTACGCAACTCGACTCCGGGTGTGGGTTTGATTTCGCCTCCGCCTCACCACGACATTTATTCGATCGAAGATTTGGCCGAATTGATCCACGACTTGAAAAATGCCAACCGGGAAGCGCGGATTAGCGTCAAACTCGTGTCGGAAGTGGGAGTTGGGACGATCGCGGCTGGGGTTGCGAAAGCCCACGCCGATGTCGTACTGATCTCCGGCTACGACGGCGGTACCGGCGCGTCGCCGCAGACTTCGATCAAACACGCCGGTTTACCTTGGGAGTTGGGATTGGCGGAAACTCACCAAACCCTGGTACTCAACAATCTCCGCAGCCGGATTGCGGTGGAAACCGACGGACAACTGAAAACCGGCCGCGATGTAGCAATTGCTGCATTGCTTGGTGCTGAGGAATTCGGTTTTGCGACTGCACCGCTGGTAACTTTGGGCTGCATTATGATGCGGGTTTGCCATCAAAATACTTGTCCTGTGGGCGTTGCGACACAAGATCCCCTGTTGCGGAAAAACTTTACGGGAGATCCGCAACACACGGTAAACTTTATGACTTTCGTCGCCCAAGAAGTCCGCGAAATCATGGCGCAATTGGGCTTCCGCACGCTGAATGAAATGGTGGGGCGCACCGATGTTTTGGAAGCGCAACAAGCGGTGGAACACTGGAAGGCTAAGGGTTTGGACTTCTCGAACATCCTGTATCAGCCGGAAGTTGGGGCGGATGTCGGGCGCTATTGTCAGATGGCGCAGGATCACGGTTTGTCCAAGTCGATCGATCTCAGTGTACTGCTGGATTTGTGCAAAAGTGCGATCGAAAACCGCGAACCAGTCAAAGCAACTCTGCCAATTACCAACATCAACCGCGTTGTCGGCACAATTCTCGGCAACGAAATCACCAAACGCCACTGGGAAGGTTTGCCCGACGACACCGTGCACCTGCACTTCCAAGGCAGCGCGGGGCAAAGCTTTGGCGCATTCGTACCCAAGGGAGTCACCCTAGAGCTCGAAGGCGAAGCCAACGACTATCTGGGCAAAGGCCTCAGCGGTGGCAAAATCGTGCTGTACCCGTCGGCAGCTTCTACCTTTGTCGCAGAAGAAAACGTAATTGTCGGCAACGTAGTGCTTTACGGAGCCACCGCTGGCGACGTTTTCATCCGAGGGATGGCGGGCGAACGTTTTGCGGTGCGGAATTCCGGCGTCAACGCAGTAGTCGAAGGTGTGGGCGATCACGGTTGCGAGTACATGACTGGCGGCAAAGTTGTAGTTTTGGGCGCGACCGGGCGCAATTTTGCAGCGGGAATGAGTGGCGGCGTTGCTTACATTTTGGATGAAGCGGGGGATTTTGCAACTCGCTGCAATATGTCGATGGTGGATTTGGAAAAACTGGAGGATGCTGAGGAGATTAGCGATTTGCGGGAGTTAATTCAGACTCATTTCGATTTGACTGGAAGTGCGAAAGCATCGAAGGTTTTGGCAAATTGGGAGTCGATGCTGCCGGTGTTTGTGAAAGTGATGCCGCGGGATTATAAGCGGGTATTGCAGGCCATTGAAAGGGCGATCGCATCGGGTTTGAGCGGTGATGATGCGCTGACGGCGGCGTTTGAAGAAAATGCTCGCGATGTCGCTCGAATTGGGGGTAGTTAGGGTTCTGCGTTAGAATTCTACTCATGTAACAAGGGTCTCTCTTGTTTGTAGCGAAGTCTAGATCCCCCCTAACCCCCCTTAATAAGGGGGGGACAAGAGCATTCTCTCAAAGTCCCCCTTCTTAAGGGGGATTTAGGGGGATCTAGACTTTGCATAAAAGCGACATTTATTGTGGGTTTCAGTCTTAAATTTTCACCGTTCACTATCAACTACAAATTACCATGTCACAAAAGTTACCACTCTCACAAAATATCAGTATTGCTGTTGTTGGCCATACAAACACCGGAAAAACTACTCTGATTAGAACTTTGATGAAAACTTCTATTGGAGAAGTTGGAGATTCAGCTAATGTTACAAAAAAGGTCAATCTTACTTTTTTGAAGGTCTCCAAGCAACATTTATAGATACTCCAGGATTTCAGTATGCCTCTAATTTAATGATGCACCTTGACTTATTGAAGGAAAATCCCGACTTCAAGACGTCACAGAGTTGGCAAGAAAAAATGGTCTACGATTTAGACGCAATAGCTTCCATAGAATCCACCGATGTAGTTTTATATGTAGCCAGTCTAACGATTGTACCTGATGATAATTATAAGGAGGAGATTTCACTTATTCTAAAAAAATGTTCAAAAGTTGTAGCGGTTATTAATCAATACAAAAAGGAACTAACAGCAAGCGATAAAAAATCTGTTAACGACAGACTAACTCAATGGAAAAATCTCTTTCAAGACCACTCAATTGATGTGATTGTTTTTGATGCCCATTGGGATAGTCCTGTCAAAGTAAAGGGGATTTATGACAGTATTCTCAATATACTTGATTCCGAGCAAAAATTGCGTTTTACGGAGGGCTTAAAACGATTTAAGGAGAGAGAGTTAGAAATCAGGAAAGAAGCTTGTAATTTGTTATCGGTTTTTATTATTGAACCCTATCAAGAAAACCAAATTTTGACTATTCCAAAGGCAGATTGGAATAATGAGTATAAACTGGAAATAGCAAGGCAAAAAATCGCAGACAAGATCGACAAATCTTTTGCTACATTCCTTCATAATATCACTTATCTATACAAGGTAGCAGCAGACAATCCCACTACTCCTAAAGATCAGTTATGTTTAGATTTCAAGACAGATAATAAGTTGATGAATCGGGTAAGCCTTGGTTCTGCAATGGCAGCAGTTGGAGCAGGTTTTGGTTCTTTTTTGATGGCTATTGTTGGAGCAGGAGTTGTGGGTGTATTGACTGGCGGTACAGGTATTGTAGCTGGAGCAATGACAGGGGCGCAGATAGGAGCATCTGTGGGGGCAGTTATAGGTAGCTTTGCTATTTTTTATGAGGCTGAGGATACTGTGAATATCAACATTCAAGTAGAGCAAATGAAAATTCTTTTAGTTAAAGGAGTTGCTCTTATATGGGGCTCGTCAAATAATGGTTATGGACGAGGTAAAAATCTTACAGCTAATGAGGCTGAGCAAATTGAAAAGCAAGTTTCTCAAATACAAAATTTATGTCCTCAAATAAACTTAGCTAGGGCTGATAAAAACACTATCATAAAACATTGTGAGAAAATTCTTGACCAGCTTGAAAACGAAATTGAGTAATTGAGCAAGCTATGACTACAGCAGCTTTAACTGGTTCACAGGCTCTGCCTGGGAACCGATGTCCAGAGGCTCTGCCTCGCTGGCAAGCAGGAAAATTGGAGGCAGAGCCTCCGGATCTGCGTTACCAGGCAGAGCCTGGGAACGAGTAAAATTCACAGGTTCAAGTCTAACTAACTCAGATTAAAAATATCTTGGATGCTAATTATGAGTGATTGTCAATCTGTAGATTCTCTACTCTCAGACAATGGTGCCGATTACACTATATTACGCAATTTTTTAGCAGAGGGAAAGTTTAAAGAAGCCGATCGCGAAACCAAGAAAATTATACTTTGGGTAGCGTGCTGTGAAAAATTAGGTTATTTAGAGTATTCAGATTGGAGAAACTTTCCTTGTACCGACCTCCAAACTATTAACCACCTTTGGGTGCAATACTCAAATGGGCGTTTCGGATTTTCAGTACAAAGGTCTATTTGGCAACAAACAGGCAAAGATTATAACAAATTCTGCGAATACGTTAAATGGGATTCTATTAGTAATATTAGAATGACCTATGAACTCCGCGCTCCCCTCGGTCATCTCCCCCATACTTTTGTATATTGGTTGGGATATAAAACAGTCATGGTTCCTGGTGGAAATAGCTGGGGATTGGGATTAAAATGGCTTGATTCAAAACTATCTGCTTGTCATATATAGAAGACTCATATACTACTGTTAACTCACGCCGAGTACAATAAGTAAAACTGGGAAAATGACGATTACTTTTGATGCAGATATTTGACTGTAAGTGCGATCGCATCGAAGGTTTTGGCAAATTGGGAGGGTTCTGCGTTATAATTGTACTCAAGTAGCAAGGGGCTTAAAGCCCCTTGCTAGGTGACAGAGAAAGAGGATTATTGAATGGTAGACAAAGAATGGGAAACTGATGAAGATGAACTAATTTATCATTTGGAAGCTCACAAAAATTTGATTGGATGGGTTATGGATAAATTGCAAGCAGCAGGAATTCCCTGCGAAAGAACCAGAGGACGTAACCCGCATGGAGATATTCTTTACTATAGAGCAGAAGATGAAGCACAAGTCAAGGAAATAGTTCGCGAAATCAATGCCAACTACAATCAATTGTAAATACCAGACAAAAATATAGGGATGCCATACATTGAAGTCAAAACTCGTAAAAAGATCGGTCTGACTTTAGCGAGAAAAATAGTAAATAAAGGCAATGTATCTGCCGTTTTGACTACTGGAGAAATTACAGACAGAGCCAAAAAAATGTTTAATGAAAATGACATCGCCTATGCCGAAAATATTCCAGATACCGAATTTATGAGCTGTGAAGCTGAGGAGGACTAATGTTAGATATTGCATTTTACTCGCAGGATAAAGAAGAAGCCGAAGCTATTGAGGTTTCAAACGATTTTTACGAATGGCTAGCTCGTTCCGAATTTGCTAGAATTGGCAAATCCGAAGTAAAGGAGATGAAAGTTGATGGAGAACCCGTAGAAGTTCCTGTCATCGCATTAGAAGGAATCAATCGCCGTCAGCTTAGCGACTTCTTTCGCAATGCAATTGTGGAGGAGAGTGATGCCATGTTGGAGCAATTAAGTAGCTCTCTATCCAAGGAGGAATATCAAGACGTTACCCACAGATTGTTCCTGCTGCAACAGTTGCGGAAGCAAATAGAAAACGAGCAGTACAAATATCTACAACGCTATTGAACGCGATCTATGATGAACGATCGAACTTTATTCAGATGTCATTTTGTTGTGCAACCTTCCTGAAGAAGAACTTTATGCCGGTGATATACGAAAATGGCAAATGCTACTTCGCAGCCCCCGATTCGAGAAGTCTGGCTGAAGAATATAACAATCATTACCAGCAAGGAATATTGGAGGTAATAATAGACAAGCAAACCTACGAGATAACATTTAAGCCACTGGAAAAATTATATCAGGGCGGCCCAAGTATTGAACTAGCAATCCCGCAGAATCTTTTTCCCATTTTGAATCAGTTTCCGAGAATCCTAAAACAGCAATAGTTGACTATGAATCAAGAAGTTTGGAACTCGATCGAATCCAAGTATCCACTTGGAAAACTCATATACGGCAAGATTGAATTTCATGCACCTTTTGGAGTATTTGTCAATCTTGGCGATGCAGAAGTAAAAGGACTTATTCAAATTTCCGACTTTCTTGATACGGGATCGATGACACCAGAAATGTATCCCGATATTGATTCGCCTGTTGGTGCTGTTGTCATTGGCTACACTAAAGACGATCGCCAACAAGTTTGGTTGAGCGTTAAACCCAGTGTTTTACAAAAAGCCCTTGTCAAGTTAAAAATTCCTGTGGCAAATCAATTATGAGCAGCCACGTTAGGATTATTGTTATAGTACCGGAACATACTGACATCGATCGCGATGATGACCCCACTGAAACAGTCCTTGAAGGGATTCAGCAAGGCTTCCATGAGGCAATTACCGGACAAACTCTCCCTTTGTCTCAACTGTGGGATGGCATTGATGACAGCGGAACAACCCATTGCTGCTGAACTGCCGGGACAGAAACTTGTAGCTGAGAGGAAATAGTACAATGGATAAATTAACTGAGTATCCCAAGCTAATCAAACGGATTTTAACCGAGTATGTAGAATTGTCTAATCGCCGTCCTCAAGCAGACATCGAAACATTCTTAATTACCGATGAACAAAACGGTCATTATATGTGGATGAATCTGGGCTGAAAAAAGGGGAAAACGTATTACTGGTATGACTGTATATATTCGGATTCGCGATCGCAAATTCTGGATTGAGGAAGACTGGACAGAAGATGGGATTGCAACGGATTTGGTGCGTGCAGGAGTTCCCAAGGAAGATATTGTCTTGGCATTTCACGAGCCTGGAATGCGGCAATACACAGATTTTGCAGTAGCTTCCTAGCAGTTTATGAAACTTTGAATTGCTATCAAGCTACCCGTGCGATATAATGTTGTTACTAGATTGTAGAATAGCAATCAAAAAAAAGGATAATTATGACTGTCGAACAAGCCATTTTGGAAAATGTGAAGGTCTTATCGCCAGATCAGCAACAAGAAGTCTTAGCTTTCATCAAATTCTTGCAGTCCGATAAATGGGAAGATATCTATAAAGGACGCTTCAAAGAACTCCAGCAAGAAATTCGTCTGGGAATGGATGCGGCCGGGAGGGGTGAAGTAATCGATGCTGAAGATATGTTTCGGAATTTGCGCTTAAAGCTACAACAACGTCGAACGCAAGCAGATCAATGAATCAGATTTGTAGATTTACAGTTCCGGCAAGTCGGGATATAGAAAGCATTATGGACTATATTGCCGATCGCAGCGGTTTTGATGCAGCAGAAAGCTTTCTGGAAAGAATTAACAATAAGTGTCAAACTCTCTCAAAGTTTCCGAGTATGGGACGCAATCGGGATGAGTTAATGGAAAATGTACGGAGTTTTCCGATCGACGATTACCTCATTTTCTACAGTCCGATAGAAGCAGGAATTGAAGTTCTGCGGGTTGTTAGCGGCTACCGAGATTTAGAACATTTATTCTCTGAGTGAATGGACAAACTAACTGAGTATCCCAAGCTAATCAAACGGATTTTAACCGAGTATGTAGAATTGTCTAATCGCCGTCCTCAACCAGACATCGAAACATTCTTAATTACCGATGAACAAAACGGTCATTATATGTGGATGAATCTGGGTTGGCAAAAGGGCGAACGTATTACCGGGATGACTGTATATGTTCGGATTCGCGATCGCAAATTCTGGATTGAGGAAGACTGGACAGAAGATGGAATTGCAACGGATTTGGTGCGCGCTGGGGTTCCCAAGGAAGATATTGTGTTGGCATTTCACGAACCTGGGATGCGACAATAGACAGATTTTGCAGTAGCTTCGTAGTATTTTATGAAACTTTATTCTGATGTCATTTTGCTATGCAACTTTCCAGAAGAAGGACTTTATGCCGCCGATATCGGTACGGTTGTAGAACAGCATCACGTTAAAGGACTAGAAACAGGTTATAGCGTTGAGTTTTTCGATTTGTTGGGAAACACTGTAGCTGTTGCGACGCTACCTGGAAGTTATTTGCGATCGCCCACAAGTGCAGGCATACCTACAGCCACGATATTATCCGAAGGCGATGACCCCTAAAATATTTACAAAACTCAAGGAGATTTTACGAAGAAATCGGGTTTCTGAGCCCTGCGCGATCGTGCGATTTGAGCAAACTCCCCGCATCGGGCCCAGCGGGGATAATGCAGCCGGGATTCAACGGAAACAAATTGCCATAATAATCGCGTTTTACAGCCTCCAAATCGCAAGTATCTGCAACTCTTGGTAATTGATACAAATCGCGCAAATAAGCCCCCAAATGCTCGTAATCCTCAATGCGGCGCACATTGCATTTGAACAAGCTGTAGTAAACTGCATCAAAACGAAATAGAGTAGTAAACAGCCGCACGTCTGCTAATGTCACCCGATCGCCACAAAGGTAACGACTCATCAACAGCGATCGATCGATCTCGTCCAAAACAGCAAACAATTCACTACAAGCCGAGTCATAAGCAGCCTGAGATTGGGCGAAACCGCAGCGATACACACCGTTATTCACCGATTGGTAAATCTTGTCATTCCACTCGTCAATTTGCGATCGCAAATCCACAGGATAAAGATCCATTTCAGGATTGCTAGCAAACTCGTTAAACTCCGAGTTTAGCATCACAATAATTTCCGAACTTTCGTTATTGACGATCGTCTTTTTTGAGTCATCCCACAGTACCGGTACCGTACATCGCCCCTGATAGCCCGGTGATGCCAACTGGTAAATTTGCGGCATCGTATTGCAGCCAAAAGTCTCCGACTCCAGCACCCACATTCCCCCTTCCGAAGGATAGACAACCGAAACCGATATCGCATCTTCCAGTCCTTTAAGCGCCCTCGTCACCAAAGTGCGGTGCGCCCAAGGACACCCTTTACCCACAAACAGGCGATATCGTCCCGTGGCGGGCCCGTAAGGGTTGTCTGCTTCTGTGCCGACAAAATTGCGGAAACTGCTGCTGGGGCGAATGTATGCTCCGGTGCGATCGGGCGGTGCTAGTTTTGACATCATCAACTGCCACATTGATGTCCAGACAAATTTGCCCAGCTTGACTGTTAGTGATGGAGGAAGCGATTTGTTTTTCACGGCGATTTAAACAGTAGACAGTTCACAGTTGGTAGTTAGTAGTTGGTAGTTGGAATTTAATACTGCGGACAATTATCAATTGTTAATTATTTGCTGTTAAAGTGGTTTGCTAAACATAATCTGCTTATTTTAACTCATTCTTCCTTAGAAGATTGGCAAACCATCCTGAAATACCAGCAATTGTCCTGGTTGAATTTGCGTCCAAATTTCGTTATCTGTAAGTGGCAAAGTAGCAATAACCGCCACCCGATCGCCCTCCTGTGTCAGTTCCCGGAAATCGACAGTCACATCTTCATCGATCGAATGAGCGCTAGCAAAAGGTGCTTGTCGCACAATATAATGCAGATTAGTAGAACAATGTGCAAATAAGTGTTCTCCATCCGAAAGTAAATAATTAAAAATTCCGTGGGCTGCCAAACTTTTAGTAATTTCATTCAGTACCGCGTAAATTTCCGTCAAAGCAGGCTTGTTTAGAGGAAAGCTCGATCGCAATTTTTCTAATATCAAACAAAATGCTTTTTCACTATCCGTTTTGCCAACCGCTTGATAAAATCCAGTGCTTTCAGGATGAAAATTCTCCAAATTTCCGTTGTGAGCAAACACCCAATAGCGTCCCCAAAGTTCCCGAATAAAAGGATGGCAGTTTTCCAGAGCAATTTCGCCTTGAGTAGCTTTGCGAATATGAGCAATCACATTAGTTGAATGAATGGGATAGCGGCGAACTAATTCAGCAACCGGAGAAGCAATAGCAGGTTTGGAATCTATAAAAACGCGACATCCCAAACCTTCAAAAAAAGCAATTCCCCAACCGTCTTGGTGAACATCCGTTCTGCCACCTCTTGCAGAAAAACCCTCAAAAGAGAAGCAAATATCTGTTGGAACATTGCAGTTCATTCCTAGTAATTGGCACATAGGTTTTACATTTCTGAAGTTTGGATTGATATCAAGTCCGGTTGCACTCCTCCGGAATTGTTTACTGTTTACTGTTTACTGTTGACTCGCGGATCGAAAAAATGAATAGTTGAGTGTTAAATGTTGACTCGACTTTATGATTTCGATGCCAGCGAAAACGATAAAATGCCGCAGCTACTGGTAGCTACAGATTGGCTATGATAGTATTATAGTATAAATTGATTTAGCATCCTAAAAAAAAGAATAAATTGGAATTTTTACCGCAATGCTACTGAACTTAAAAAATGCGTGAATCGAACCCTTCCGGTTCGGTGAAGGGCTGGGTAAGGAATCGCCCAAAATTCGATCGCCTTCCCCGGAAAAAAGTCTTCATCGTTCCATTTGTCAGGCAATTTTTTTATTAACTTCCTGTAATATTAAATTTTATGGGGGGAAATCAGAAAATTGTTTGAGGTTGTTTAAAACTATTTGAGGCTTTCCTTTGTATTGTTCTACCTTGCCGCTGACATACACATATCCCCGTCCCCTACCCGCATAACGCTTCTCGATTAGTCGCTTCAAGGGAGCCATTTCATCAGTTTCAGCATTAGGTATCCACAAATCTAATTTATGATACGATGAACCCGCATAAATCACAGCATGGCTGCCTATCCATTTATTAATTCCCGCCTGCAAATCGCAAAAAATAGTAATAGGTTTAGCCGTTTCAGCAGCCGCTAATATTTTCGGGTAATCCAACCTCACAGAAAGCGCTCCTGCTGTTGCTTCCGCCAAGCGAAAATCTTCAACAATAGAGCCGCGCATCGACCACCAAGGCAGTAAATTAGCATAGTTGCGACAGGGAATTTTGGCATTGGTAATCGGATTCCAAATCATCAGGTTATAAGCTTTTGCCACCGATTCTGCCTCAGTCATTTGTCGGTGATACAATCGGGAACGCCCGTATTTCAAAAAGTAGGGACTCCAGCCTTCTACAATCAGTTTAAGATTGTAATTTTCTCCATCTTTATGTACGTAACACAGCAGGCGACCGTAGTTATCGCGGTGTTTTTCTACAGCAATTTCTATGGGGTCATCTGTATCAAATTCAATGTCAACTTTAGCAAGTCCACCATCTGCTGTCGCAAAATATTGTTTAGCCATTTCCGAAGCTGCTTTCCCCGCCACAGTTACAGGTTTGGTTCCTCCCGAATGACTTTCTTCAGTATCGACGCAAATCAGGCGCAGAGACTCGGTTTTGCCGTGGAGAGAAATTTTGATGCTGTCGCCATCAACTACTTTAGTTACTTGCAGGTTCTGAATTCTGGTTGCCATATTTTCAACCCTGTTACACTTGACATTTAATGCACCTATTGGCTATATTCTACATGAGTTAGCTGTCTGTTGACACTGATATATGTATTTTTATATTAATTTTTGCAAATTGTTGCACGATCGATAGTAAAATACGTCTATCAAATCTTTTTGCTTTAAATAGTAGAGAATATTAGTGCCATACAACTATTATTTTAGTTATGATAAATTTATTCAATAATTAACTAAACTATCGCTCAGTTTATGACTGACATAATTTCCGAACTAGATCCAGAACAAAAAGCTCTCATTCCAATTTATATGAAAAAGTGGGAACGGATCGTTCTTTCTACAAAATCTATTGACTATCAGAAAGCTACAGAAGCTATCAAACTTGCTTACAGCATGGTGGGGAGAAAAAAACCTATAATTATTTTTTGTACTAGCCCTTTTACTGCTTTGTCGCGAATTATCGAAATTCAACTATCAATTCAGTTTGGTCATCGCTTACAAGCATTGACAGATATATACTTCGATCCATACTTCCAAGCAATGTTTAGAGTACGTGGAGAAATGGACAAATTAAACAGAAAAAATGATAGGGATATCTGGTCATTAATGGAATGGCACTATAAACTTTTATCAAAAATACAACTTTTATATAGATTGAAAATGAAGAAGAAACTCAAAACAATACCTGAATATGACCTCAACTTTTACTTAGATAAATATCGTAAAAACTCAAATATAATTCCAATAAATTGTGCGGGGAATTATATAAGTGGAAAAGTAGAGTTATGGTCTGGATCGATTGATTATTGTGTTGATGTTTTGAATTTGTACGATCGCACAAAATGGCAAGTCATTAGATCATTGATTCAGGAATGTGGCTGGATTTTCGCTTTTGAAGAGATTGCAATTGTCTGCGATCGCCCGCTAAAAATATCTTTTGACATTAATAACCACCTCTATGGAGAAAGACAATATGCTATTCAGTTCGCCGACGGCTATGGTCTGTTTTTTATAGGGTATTAACGCTTGAATTTTATTGCAGAATTTATCAATTCAGGGAAAAAAGCTTGAAAATTCAATTCCATTATACCGAAAATTAAGCCGCAGATAAACGCGCCTTGGCAGAATGTTACAGCACCATGCCAAGACGACTTCCCCAAAGTTGAACGTGCAACAAAAAAGTAGTTTAATTCGGAAATTAACAGCGATGCCGTTCATCTGTGGCGAGGTAAATAAGCTGTTTTTGCTATAACCGTGAATCTTGGATAGCACAAGAGCGATCGTCTAACTGTAGTATGCAGGCGATCGCATCACCCACGCTCACATCATGTCCGGTCATATAACCATCATAAAAATGGTTTGTAGTGAGGACTTCAGTCCTTCTTCTGTCAAGGACGTGCATTCCGATGCGGAGAACATTGTACATCGCGGGTAATCGATCGGACATGATATCAAATATTGCTTGCGATCGGCTACATCTCTCGACGGAACGCTCTAATAGCTTCCCCAGTATCAGTTTCCGCCATCAAAATGCAGCGTTTCAGCAAATCTAGATCGAGATTGCTAAGTCCGGGTAGCTGACTGCGATCGCTCTTTTCATAGCTACCGTCATGGAGATGATATATCTTCAGTAATCCATCTTCCCAAAACCAAACCTCTGAAACACCCAAAGCTTTATAGCGCTCTAACTTACTGATTCCTCCACTGGTAAAGACAACTTCGATCGACAAATCCGGCATCGGTTTTACACTCTCAATGCAGTATGATTCGTCTGCTTGCACAGAGACAACTCCCGATCTTTCCTGCGTCATTGCCCCTGTAGGCTTGAAGAAAATTCCCTGTTCGACGAGAAAAGTAGTCACTAAGTAACCGATAATATGAGCAAAAGTTTCGTGGTCTTCTCCAGGCATCAGAATCTCGATCGTCCCATCATAGTAAAATAGTCGCACTCTAGGGGAGCCTTCAAAGCCTTTTTGGATAAATTTAAACCGTTCCCACATTCCATGATGAACAATTTGCTGATCTGTGGTTTTGCTAAGTAGTGGAGGCATCGCGCTCAGATCCCATTCCAGAAGTTATGTTGATTGTAGCTTATATTTTTAACGTTCAACCAATAACCGTCCGTTCTTCCAACACGATAAAAGTTCTGGATAAGTCATAAACGAATGCGAATATCTCCCTCTTTAGCATAGATAACAGCTTGCATAGGAGTCAGAAAATCCATCCCTAACAAACCGTCTACAAAAGTAGTCGCAGGTAACGTGTAGGCAACTATAGGAAAGTTTTCTAAACGCTCGCCCAAACAATTAAACCAAGGCACAGCTACTACTGGTGCTTCGACAATACCGCCACCTGCTGATCTCCTAATTCTGCGTAGAGGATTTTGGATATCGCAACCAAGAGCTTCTAATATATTTACCCGCAAGACGGTATAAGTTGAGCCTGTATCAACTAATAATCTGAATTGTCTGACAGTATTACTTGTGCTAGAGGCAGCAGCTTTTAAGACGAGTAAATTTCCGTAACGCGAGCACCGATAAAGTCTTTGTGAAGTCACGAGATCACTGAATAGTCATCAGGAATAGGGCCAGTGTATTCTATAGAAATTGACCGGACATCTTTAAACTTTGTCAAAGCTTGGTCTATTTCCTCTCGCTCCGGTGAATGAGCTAAGACTTCACCGCTAATCACATTCCATAAATCGTCGGATTCAGTGTCAGCAATTAGAACCCACTCGCGGGGATAGCGATCGCGTATTTCTGCGGCAGTCAAGATTTCCCCTGTGGGTTGGTAATCCGATCCGTTGTTATTTTGGATCGGGACTTGAGAGGGTTGGTTGGTTTCTGCTTGAGTAATTTCTTCATTTAAGAGTTGCCAAAGTCGGCGTTTTTCTTCGAGTTTGAGGGAGGCGATCGCATCTACTAGGATTTGAAAAGGAATTTGCAACTGTACGGTTTCTGGGAGCATGGCGTGTCTCAAGGGATGTTGAGGTAATTTCTATGTATAATATTCTAACAAAACCGCATATAAACCAGACTATTATCCACGTTAGCCTGCGTTGATCTGCGGTTAAACAATCGCCCTCACCTCAAGTGTACCGTTTAGCAATTCTCAAAGACGAACAGCATTCTGAAGCAGTCGAGGATGACTACTTGCTAGAAGATTGGCTGCAATTAAGGTCGCAAATCAACAGCGATGCGGTTCATCTGTGGCGAGGTAAATAACGGAATTAACAATTAAACCGCAGATCAACGCTGATGTAATTTTATCTGCGTTCATCTGCGTTAATCTGCCTATATCTGCGGTTGCAAAAAGACCCCTAAGAATCAGCCCGCAACTTATCCAAAACAGTCCGATCTTCCAAAGTAGAAGTATCCCCCGTCACCTCCTCTCCAGCCGCCAAAGAACGCAACAAACGCCGCATAATTTTGCCGCTGCGAGTCTTCGGTAAAGCATCAGTAAATCGAATTTCTCCCGGACGGGCGATCGCCCCAATCTCCTTAACAACGTGCTGCTTCAATTCCTTAGCCAATGCGTCGCTAGGTTCCTGCGAGTTGTCCAGCGTTACAAATGCCACAATTTCCTCACCCTTAATCTCATCCGGTTTCCCCACAACCGCAGCTTCCGCCACCGCTGGATGAGACACCAAAGCCGATTCAACTTCCATCGTACCGAGTCGATGTCCAGCCACATTAATTACATCATCAACGCGGCCCATTACCCAGAAATAACCATCTTTATCCTTGTGCGCGCCGTCCCCTGCAAAGTAGACAAATTCCCCATCTTTTGGGTGCAAATATTCCCAATAAGTGCGACGGAAGCGGTCTGGATCGTTGTAAAGAGTTCGCATCATTCCCGGCCAAGGATGTTTTACAACTAAATAACCCCCGCTTTCATTAGTTACCGGTTCACCTTCTTGGTCAACAATATCAGCAACAATTCCGGGAAAAGGAAGGGTTGCAGAACCTGGTTTTGTCGGAATTGCACCGGGCAAAGCGGTAATCATAATGCCGCCTGTTTCGGTTTGCCACCAAGTATCGACGATCGGACAATTCGAGTTACCAATTACCTGCTGATACCACATCCAAGCTTCGGGATTAATCGGTTCGCCGACAGTTCCCAACAACCGCAAAGATGACAAATTTCGCGCATTTGGCAACTCTTCTCCCATCTTCATAAACGTGCGAATTGCAGTGGGTGCAGTGTAGAAAACAGTGACACCATATTTTTCAATGACATCCCAAAAACAGCCGGGATTTGAAGGGCGGGGAGCACCTTCATACATTAATGTTGTCGCACCGTTGGACAGCGGCCCGTAGACAATGTAACTGTGTCCGGTAATCCAGCCAACATCAGCAGTACACCAGTAAACATCGGTATCTTGAAGGTCGAATATCCACTTGGTTGTCATGTGGGTATAAAGGTTATAACCACCCGTTGTATGGACGACACCTTTCGGTTTGCCGGTACTTCCAGAAGTGTAAAGAATGAACAGCATATCTTCGCTATCCATCGGTTCGGCGGGACAATTTGCCGATGCACCTTTTTGCAATTCATGCCACCAAACATCGCGCCCAGATTCCATGTGAATCTGCTGTTTGGTGCGCTGAACTACGAGGACGTTGGTAACGCTGGGTACGGCGTTATTTGCTAATGCTTTGTCTACTTGTGTTTTGAGACCGACGGCGGTATCTTTGCGGAAGCCACCATCAGCGGTGATGACGAGTTTTGCTTCGCCGTCGTTGAGGCGATCGCGCAATGCTTCTGCACTAAATCCGCCAAACACAACGCTGTGTACTGCACCGATTCTGGCACAGGCTAACATGGCGATCGCAGCTTCGGGAATCATCGGCATATAGATACCGACGCGATCGCCCTTTTGGACTCCCAAATCCTTGATGACGTTAGCCATTTGGCAAACTTCGCGGTGGAGTTGCGCGTAGGTGAGGGTGCGGGAATCTCCGGGTTCGCCTTCCCAAATTAAGGCGGCTTTATTTTTTCGCCAAGTTGTCAAATGTCTGTCCAGACAATTGTAAGAAATGTTAATTTTGCCATTGACAAACCATTTCGCAAAAGGTGGCTGCCAGTCGAGCACGGCATCCCACTTTTGGAACCAGTCCAATTCCTGTGTAGCGAGTTCGGCCCAGAATGCTTGGGGGTCTGCTTTGGCTTTGTCGTAGAGGGCTTGGTACTCTTCTCGGCTTTTGATGTGAGCTTTTTCGGAGAATTCAGCGGGCGGCCCAAAGAGGCGTTTTTCTTGGAGGATTGATTCGATCGTATCTTGTGACATGGTTGTTAATTTTAATTTCGGTTAGTCTTTGTAACTATTGTTTGCATAAGTTGGGGCAAAAGAATGTTTATTTTCCTTAAGACTGGGGGGATTTTGTCAATCTTGGAACGGCGCGATAAATTATAGCACTGGGAAATTGTAAATTCTATCTTGGTACTCATTATCAAATGACGCTTCATAAATCAGAAGCAGTACCTCAATATTTTGACCGATACTTAACTTGGCATTCAGGATAAATATTCCTGGGATATGGCTATTTTGCTCTAAATGCTCTGTTAAATGAACTGGCATAGAGCGGCGGTTGTTGGTAACAAGAATGAAATTGTGGATTTCACACCAAATAAGAATTTCGGGGTCGAGAGTCCCTTTAAAAGGTGCTGTTAGTTCTCCCACTGCTAGAACAACTATATCGGGATTGCGCCTGCGAATTTGGTTGACATACGCAGGATCGACATTTTCATCAAAGAGATACTGGATTGGCATCAGCTTTGCTCCTTGCATCTCTTTCTGCTTTAAATTTGCGGAGTTTTTCTGTCACTGGAGGAGGATTGCGACGTTGTTCTTCTCGCATTTGATCGCCCCATTCCAGCCACTCGGTTATGTACTTACCGACTGCTTCTTTGTTGTGCAGGTAATACAAAATTGTCGCATAAACTTGTTCGAGGGTGAGAGATGTATAAATGTTAGCAATTTCTTCAGCAGTTCGAGCGCGAAACAGGTATTCATAAAGAATGGTTTCGATGCCAATGCGGGAACCTTTGAGCCGAATATCGTCAGGTCTTAGGAAGTTGAAATAGTCTTCAAGTTGCATAGCTGGTTCGGGGTGATATCTGGTATCATTGTATCACATGAATAGAAGATGGTTTGAGTTTTAGGATGTTAATAAACAAAACTTACGCATGGGAGCCAGAAACCGGGTTTTTCGCCGAATCTGCTGCCTCCAATGCGTCTTTTCGTGAAAACCCGGTTTCTAAACACTCGCGCATAAGTCCTATTTTATGAGAATTGTTTTATAATATAGTTGAATGGATAAGCCACACTAAAGCCATGAATCAAAATTTAGAAGCAAGCCAACTTTCGCTAAATGACGTTCGCCGCCTTTTCAAACTCGAAGAGTTAGAAGGAGAGGGCTTCAGTGATTTTTTCTCTCTGGAACCGCTGACACAATCCGAACAGCAGGAACTATTGAAACTTAGAAATGACTTTCGACGATACCTATCCGCCGGAAAAGTTTCAGAAGAACTCGTTAAGTTTTTATCACTTTCGCCGTTGATGAGATTGACGGGATTTTTTAAGGTTCCTGTTGTATTGACAATGGAGGATAGCATACCCATTGAGGTGGAGGATGGGGATACTTTAATTAAAGGGCGGTTGGATATTTTAGCGGTAAACCAGCCGGATGCGGAGATAGGGGCGGCGCATTTCTGGATTTTGGTGGTGGAGGCGAAAAATAGTACGATCGCCCCTTTGGTCGGTTTGCCGCCACTCCTGACTTATACTTATAAAAGTTTGCAGCAGCAATCGTCTGTTTGGGGATTGACTACGAATGGGGAAAGTTATCGGTTTGTGCGGGTGACGCGGGGGAATCCTTGTACTTATCAGATTTTACCGGAATTGAATTTGATTGATAAAGAGCGATCGCTCTTATTAGCGCAAGTCTTGAAAGCGATTTGGCCAGTTGCAGAACGTGCAGTTACAATTGGCGTAAAATGATACAATTGGTGGCCGATCAGTTATCTTGTGAATAGGTGACGTTTTGACGAATTACTAAGTTGAGTTTAAGCCGAAAGCAGTCAAAAATTTAGAATCTTTGCCAGCAGAGGTACAAAACCGAGTTTTGACCAAAATTGAGTTAATCCAAAATAACCTAGCAGGAGATGTGAAACGCTTAACTAATTATACGCCCGAATATCGGTTGCGGGTAGGAGATTACCGAGTTTTGTTTGAAATTGAGGGAGATATTTTGGTAATCTACCGCGTCAAACACAGAAAAAATGCTTATTCTTAAACGATAGAAGGAAATACCTATGATTGAGTTACATCCTGAGTTTATTACCAAAAATGGCAAAAAGGAATTTGCGGTGATACCTTATGAAGAATTTGAAGCACTGCAAGAATTAATTGCTGATCTAGAAGATTTGATGGATTTGAGAGCAGCGAAGGCAGAAGAGGCAAATCAGCCTTATATGCCGCTAGCAGAGGTTAAGAGACTGTTAGAATTAGAGACATAAATTCGCGATCGATTCTGACAGCACAGCCAAATTGTGGGACTTGCAGAGAAATTTACTGGCGGATTTTAGTGGCTGTAGCGCCCCTAGATGATTCGCAAAATTTGTAGGGGTAGTTCCAAGAATGCCTACCACCACGGATCGGGTTCTTCAGGGGGGGGAAGAACCCTACAATAAGTTATACAAATGATTTTGTTGAGGAACGAACCCTACGCGAAACCCAACGAAATGAACCCCATAGAGTTGGGTTTCGCGTTTGCTAAACCCAACCTACGATCGGATAAAGCGATCGCACCCACGCAGATTTTCACACACATTCAAGTCAAGATTTGTTAAAAAACTACAATTGGCCGTGACATCAGGCAAACTATTATCTTACCATAAGAAACGGCTCAAATCTGAAACAAAAGGTAAGAAAATGTCTGAAATTAGACAAAATATAATTACCAGAGATTGGGTAATCATCGCGACCGAACGGGCGAAAAGACCAGACGAATTTGCTAATAAGAAAAAGTCGCTCGCAGCAGTGCCGCCGCACCGTGCCGATTGCCCGTTTTGCGTGGGAAATGAGGAAGACGGAACCTTAGAAACTTGCCGTTTGGCAGACGATTTCCTACAGGATAGTTTCGCTTTACGCACCGCATGGAAAGTCCGCGCAATTGGCAACAAATATCCCGCCCTCTCACCGACAGCAGAACCAATGAGGATATCATCGGGAATTCACCGCATCATGTCGGGAATCGGCTTTCACGAAGTAATTGTCGAACACCCGCGACACGATTTGACGACCGCTTTGTTGACCGTTGAAGAAGTAACTGATATACTTTTTGTATACCGTCACCGCTATTTAGAAATCAGAAAATATCCCTACGTTGAAACAATTGTAATCTTCAAAAATCACGGGGAAAGTGCCGGAACTTCTCTCGAACACCCTCACTCGCAGATAGCAGCTACGCCTGTTGTTCCCAACCAATTTCGCACTCGCATCGACGAAGCTATTAGATATTTTGATGACACTGGAGAATGTATGTTTTGCCGGACTTTGGAAGATGAGTTAGCGGCGGGTGAAAGAGTGATTTTTGAAAGCGAACATTTTGTTGCTTTTATCCCTTTTGCTGCACTTTCGCCGTTTCATATTTGGATTTTTCCGCGCCGACATTCGTCTTCCTTTGATGACATCAACGATGCGGAAATTACGGATCTTGCTGATACTTTAAAAACGGTACTTGCTAAGCTTTATTACGGATTGAACGATCCTGATTACAACTATAATATTCGCTCGGTTCCAACAGCCGAACGGGCAACAAAATACTTTCACTGGTATATCGCAATTATTCCCAGAGTGTCGAAGCAGGCTGGGTTTGAACTGGGTAGCGGGATGTTTATCAATACAGCTTTGCCAGAGGAAAGTGCCCAGTTTTTGCGATCGACCGCAATTCCTGGCGATCGCAATTTCGGCAAACCTAAAGTATAAAAAGTTACAACTTATCAAACAATGTCCCAGACGAGGACGGAAGACAATTTAATGATTTTCAATCATCGGTTGAAATAGACAATTTAAATCTGCAACAGCTTAATTGACGCTCAAAATTTATCAACCTACAAATATTGATAAATTTTATTAAACTCACAATAAAGCTTCGACATACTGCCAGCCGTCATCGCTAAAAGTAGCTTTCAAAATATCTCTAATTTTACTGTCGATCGACAATTTCGCCTCGCCCGACTCGCCACTCTCGCCAATTTCCCAACTCTGATCAGATAAATGTTCTTGGAGGTTGGCTACTGTATTGGCGAAATTAGCTAGAAAATAATGTTCGTCTACCCACGCCGTCGGATCGGGAATTGCTGGGTTCCCAAAAGCCTCATCCACTAAATCCTCTTTGGCAAAATCGTCAGTATGGTTTTTCATGCTGAGGTCTATTGAGATATAATTTGCAAATTACTCGCATTCTAAGCTGAATTTTGAATTATTGTGCGATCGCGATCGGTGCACCGCAGTGACAAATTTGTGTAATTTGTGCGATCGCGATCGAGGTTGTTTTGTCCGTCGCGTGCTATCATACTACCTCACATTAGGCGATCAAGAATTTTCACCTCCGGCAAAATAGACTTCGGCACCATTCCGTGAACTCCTTTTTGGGGATTGTTGACAGCCTGCGTCATCCGAAAATTTACCGCGATAGAACACAAAACATAAGCATCTTCCTCTTTCAAACCTGCAAAAGTTTGCAACCAATAAACCGTCTGTTTTACCGCCATTTCTAAGGCATCATCTAATGTTCTACCGAATCCCATAATCACAACATGAGTAGGCGTTTCAGCAAACGGAAATATCAGAAATAAATCCTGACGCAAAATGATTTTCACAGTCCCCTTCATCGAAGTCTCAATCGCAGTACCGTTAACTTCCCCATCTCCTTGTGCCGAATGTCCGTCGCCTACGGACAGTAAACCGCCGCGCACAGAAACAGGTAAAAATAACCGCGTTCCCGGTTGCAGTTCCTGATTGTCCATATTGCCACCATAGCGTTCTGGAGGAATAGAAGAACGGTTAATTTCTGGATTGGCAACCCCGATAATTCCGAAGAATGGATGCAGGGGAATCTTCGCGCCGCTACCTACGGGAAATTCCGCAGTTCTTTGCTCTAAATCTAGGGAAATAAACCGCAACTTAGATTCGGGAAAATACTCAGGTAAAACTCCCCATCCGGCGCGAATTGCATTGAATCCTACTGATAAACTGGGGTAAACCTCCTCTATCTGTATTTCTAAAACGTTTCCCGGTTCGGCATTGTTAACATAAATCGGGCCTGTTAGCAAGTGCGGGCCAGGGCCGATTTTGCGGTTGGTAGGCAAATTCTGACAAATATCTAAAAATTCGGGGGTAAGAAATTCCGGCGGGGCCTTGTCAGCAACATAATATCCTGAATAGGTTTCGATGTCGATGCGATCGCCCGAATCCACAGTTAAAGCAGGTTCGAGGTTGGGAGAGAAACCGCCTAGGTGTACGGTTTTGCAGTTAGCTTTGAGAAGGTGGCGGGTCATATCTATTTGAGATTTTAGGTGTCAGATGGTGGTAACATTTGTATGTAGCAAGTCTAAATCATTTTTGCAAAAGATTTTTTTATGAACCGCAGAGAACGCAGAGGGCGCAGAGAAAGAGAATGCAGAGATCACAAGAGGTAAAAAAAATGGTTTAAGTTTGTTAATTGTGAGATATTTTACTGATTTCTTAACTTTTTGATAACGTTGGCAGTTGATTTTTTCAAAGGCGGGGCGGGTTTATCTGTATTTGGATTGGGATTTCTGTTTGGCTGGTGAAACTCTCCCCTACAAACTAATAACTAATAACCTATGTTAACACCATTGCCCGACAAAGTAGAAATTCCCAAAAGTGAGTACCGCAATCCTTGGTTTTTTGCCGTACTCTTTCTGATTCTCCTATTACTCGGTTTGATTATGCAATTTTACCTCAACAAACCTCAACTTTTAACCGATCCGTTTCTACAACTCCCAACAGCAAACTCTGTGCGAGTTGTCTGGTTTACCGAGTTTCCCGGTACTTGCAATACTGTGGCTTATGGCGAAAAATTAAATCAAATAGCCGCTGCAAATACTACCAAGTTAAGCCGCACTCGCGAAGACAAAGACTCGCAGATATCCGATAGCATCAAACAGCGCATTACTCGCACCAATCCCCTGCTCCGCGACATCTGGCGGCACGAAGCAGAAGTCCCCAATTTAAGGCCCGGTGTTCGGATTCCTTATTCAGTCACTAGCCAAAGAAAAGACGGCACATCTGTTAGTAGCAAAGTTTTTACACTTTCTCCGATACCAGCAGCAGGAATTGGGCTGAAAATTCTCCTCACTTCTGACCATCAATTGATGCCGATGACAGCGGCAAATCTCCAGAAAGTTGCAGAAACAATTGACAAAATTGATGCGGTTTTCATGGCTGGGGATTTAATTAATATAGCCGATCGCGCTTCCGAATGGTTCGACGATTACCGAGGCCGCGCCTTTTTCCCCGCTTTGCAAGGCCGCGCCTTCTCGGAACTCGACAAAAACGGCATCAAAACATTGTACAGCGGCGGCGAACTGATCCAACACGCGCCTTTATTTCCGGCGATTGGGAACCATGAAATTATGGGGAGGTTTTCAACTACCAGTACCCTCAACGACCAGTTTAACGATTCTTTCCCCCGCGCTGCTGCAGAGAAAATATATCCATACCTCACTCAAACATATGCAGTCAAAGAGCGAGATATTTTGTTAAAAAACAATACTTTTAACAGCGATACATACAACGAAATTTTTAGCTTTCCCGCTGACAAAAATTATTATGCTTTGACTTTTGGAGACGTGCGGTTAGTGACTTTGTATGTTACCAATATCTGGCGGACTCCGAATTTAGATCCGGATGCCAGAGGCAGGTATCGGGAACGGGACGAAGACTTGGATCGCCCTGAAAAATGGGGATACGGACAGCATATTTTCGAGCCAATTTTTAAGGGTAGCGCTCAATATAATTGGCTGGAACAAGAGTTAAAAAGTGCGGAATTCCAGCAGGCAAAATATAAAGTTGTGATGTTTCACCACCCCCCTCATTCTCTGGGCGACAATATTGTACCTGCTTATACTGACCCCGTCCAAATAGTCGATCGCACTTCCGATGGCGAGATAAAAATGGTGCGTTACGAGTATCCCAAACAACAAGATTATCTGATTCGGGATGTAGTGCCGCTGCTAGAAACAGCCGGGGTGCAGTTAGTTTTTTACGGACATTCCCATTTGTGGAATCGGTTTGTCAGTTCCAGCGGAATGCACTTTTTGGAAACTTCTAATGTGGGCAACAGTTACGGGGCTTTCACGGGGGAAAAACGCCGGTTTGTGCCGCCAGGATATCGGGAAGATTACAGCGCTACTGGAGATCCCAACGGATTGGAACCTGTGGTGCCGACTGTGGCGCCACTGCTGGGAAAAGATGGGCTGCCGCTGCCGTATATTGAAAGCAACGATATTACGGCTTTTAGTATTTTTGAGACGGAGAACGGTACGGTTAGCAGCTATTATTTTGATACGCGGAAACCAAAGTCGAAAGTGGTGAAGTTTGATGAGTTTAAGTTGCAAATTCCCTAATCTGTAATCGGTAATGCGTCATAAATCATAGCTGGTAGTTAACCCGATCTCAAATTATACCAAATCTGGGTTTGTTATCTTTTTTATCGCTGGTTTATAAAGGGTATCCAAAACCCGGATTTTGTATTCCCAATCCTGCAATTAACCATTACATCGTTTCCGGTTGCATCGGAATAATAAAATCGAGTCAACAGTTAACAGTCAACCCTTCAGTTTTTCTTAACTTGTCACAAATGGGAGTGCAACGGAAATTGATATTACCTATTACCGCTATTTGAGCGTACCTCATCTTTCTGAGAAATGCTGTAAATCATTATCTACAGCCAATTGCCGACTAGAATATATGTCCCCCAAGTCTTAACCGCCTGATATCTTTCAAACAGCGATTGCTGTGCAAGATGCAGCGCTTTTGCCCTAGTTGTTCCGGGTTTTGCAAGTTCTTCGTAAAACTTTAACATCAGTTCGGTATTGGGTGTATCTTCGGCTTCCCACAAAGTTGATAAAGTGCTGCGGGCTCCCGCACGCACGGCAATTCCCGCAAGTCCTAAAACTGCTCGGTTGTCTCCTGATGCTGTCTGACAAGCACTCAAAACTAGCAGTTCAATATTGATTGACTGCTGCGGAGTTTCTACTTCAATTAAGTTGGCGATATCTTCACCTTTTAGCAACTGTTTGTAAGCGACAATATATGTTTCGTCGGGATCGGAACTAAATTCGCCGTGAGTCTTTAGGTGTACTGCGGAAAAGCTGCCTATTTGGAGTTGATTTTGAATGTTGGCTTTCGTAAAGTTTGTTTCTAGCAGGGGTTTACTGGCGGGAACTTTTGTGGCTATTCCTTCTAATTCTTCTTTTAACTTCTGAATGATTTGAAAGTTTTTACCGTCAATATTTTGCGCTTCACCTATCCCGCCTGTAAAGACTTTTAATCTTTTTTGTAACGGTTGAGGTGCAAAAAGTGTGAGTCGCGGGGAAATGGCGATCGCATATTTATTTTGTACTAAATACTTCTGTGTTTTCCGATCGTGAAGCACTGCCATTGGAATGTTTCGCAAGCTTCCATCTAACACAAATACTAATGTTTCAATTTGAGTGTTTTGTGCTAGTTCCGCTTCTAAAGGCTCAATCAACCATTTGTAAACCTTCTCCGATTCAGCTATGGCTTGAGGATTTTTCCCTGGTTCAGCCAAGTTCGATCGCAGTTTTTGCAGAGTAGTTTCTACTGTTTGGCGCGGTACAGAAGTTTCGTAATATGTCAGCGGCTGTCCGTAAACTTGCAAAATAACTGCTATTCTATCTTCTAAGATAATTGGATAAATCAGCGCGGCTCGATTGTCTGCTATGCGATCGATTGCTACGGTAGCCGACAAACTGCACCGCAAAAAGTTTTCTATTTCTGCTAGTTGCAGGGCATCTATTTCTTGAATTGCTTGTTGGAGATTATTTTGATTTGGCTGAGATTTGCCATCTGTTGTTAGCAATAAATCTACGAATTCGCGGTAAACTGGTTCGGCGTTGTCTCGGAAGGAAAACTGCACGTCTGGATTGACGGCAATTAAATCTTTTCGCAGAGATTGGAGGGTTTGAACTGATGCTTGATAAGCTGCGATCGCCCTTGTTTTCTCTCCCTTACTTTTCACCGTCAATCTTCCTAATTGCCACTGCCACCGATAGGCAATATCCGCCGCCTGGATTGACTGTGCAATGCCTAAAGCTTCACCGGTTAATTGTTTGGCATCGGATAATTGTCCGGTGATTTCGTACAATTCGCCGAGACTGCCTTTGGCATAGGATTCTGCTCGCAAATTGCCTAATTGTCTAGCATCTTTTGCTGCGGATGCCAACAGTTTTGCAACATAAATTAATTCTGGGTTTGCTGCGGTTTGAGTCTTGGCTGCGACAGCACAGTGTTGGACTGCGGGCGGCAAAGGTAGTAAGATTTTCTCGATGTGCGATCGCCCCATTGTTTGCACTTTCAAACAAGTCAGACTTTCAGCAAAGTCGATGCGGGCGTAAATAGATTCAGTAGTGACGGGCAAATTGTCAACTTTTGACTTGATTTCTGGCCACAAATTGCCGATATCTGAGTCGGGTTGAGTTTCGACAAGCAGGCTGAGTTTATTTAATTTAGCTTGTAACTGTTCGGTTGGGGCAGATAGGGCGATCGCCCTTTCGTAAAAATTCAAAGCTTTGAGATAATTATTCTCACCATTTTTCCTAATATCTTCTTGCCGCTTACCCCTTGCCCGCTGGGTATTTCCTAAACTGAGATAAACTGCGCTGAGAGTGCGATCGTTCCGCAAATTTTGTGCTATTATCAAACTGCGGTTTAACATGATTTCCGAATTTTTCAAAGCACCTGTCAAACGCAGCACATCGCCTAAAGTTCTCAATCCCGATGCTGCTATTTCGGTGTGCGGTAATTTTTCAATAGTTGCTTTTTCGGCTGGGGATAATTGATTGTCGATTAAGGTTTGGCAGTTGAAGTTGGTAAATCCTAAAACAGAAAGCAAACTCTCGCAAGCTTGGCGGTATTGTCCCGCCGATTGCTGATTTTGGGCGGCGATTAGTTGGGTGTTGGTTTGAGGGGCGATCGACCGTGCTATTCGAGCTGAAATAGGTATTTGCAAGCAGCATAAAAATGCTGTTGTTACTGCTATTAACCAGATTTTCCACTTTTTCATATTCATCTGCTTTTTGGGCGGGCTAGAAGCCCACCCCACAAGAAAATTGAGTGATGGTGGAACGGGCCGGAGAGCCCGTTGAACCCACAAGAAAATTGAGTGATGGTGGAACGGGCCGGAGAGCCCGTTGAGCCCAGTAGTTAAAACTTCCAAATTTACCGATCGCACTTCGCCGGAGTTTGCCCGTTGCTGTAAGGTGTAACAGTGCGCGATCGAGCCACCAATCTAATTGTACCGTCAGCATCTCGTTCCCATCCTTGAGCCTCCACTAATTCCGTTTCTAAATTATCCCCCGAATTGGCTCCCGAATTACTGACAATTTCTCTCGGATTTGGCGGCACCCCGCCGCGGCCGACATTCACAAAACTGCTGCGGTTTCCCCGACTGCAAGGGCTTTGAATAATCGCGGTAACTCCCGGCTGCGGGACGGCAATTAAGCCGGAACTCGGGTCAATATCGGGCGTTGTGATTTCGACTGTACCGCTGAGATTGGGGTTGGTGAGAGAAATCGCGGTAATGTCGCTGCTGGACAAATTTTGCGAGTCAAATTCTGTTAAATTGTCCGTGCCTAATTGAGTTGCCAAATCTTGCCTGGTTGGTGTTTGAAATCCTAAAACAGCTTGGGCGTTTATCTGGATTCTACCACCCGCGCCCTCAAAAGCGTTAGCAGAAATGTCGCTATTTCTCACCCCGGCAAGTGTATCCGTGTTGATGTTAATATTACCGCCATTTCCCGGTTCCTTAGCAGTGCCTGCGCTTGTGGAAATGCGACTGTTTCCTCGCATCTGGATATTGCTCGCATTGATGCGGATGTTGCCGCCTTCGCCCACATTAGTTTCCGCCGTCAGAACGCCCCTGTCGAGCAATCGAATTTCGCGCGATCGAATTTCCAAATTTCCCGCGTCACCGCCCCCCAGACGCGCGTCAACCGCTGCTTCTGCGCCGTTGCGAACCGTCAGGCGATCGGTAAAAATGTTGACGCCCCCGGCATTTCCCGAACCGCGAGTGCGGGCAAACAAGCCGCTGGTAAAAGGGCGATCGGTCTCAGGGTCGATCGTATCGGAAACGCCGCTTAATTCCACACTTTCTCTAGCATTGATAGTAACATTGCCGCCGCTGCCAATACCACGAGTTCCTGCCGAGATTTGCGCGCCGTCTAGCACTCGTAACTGTCTAGTTGCCACAGTCACATTGCCACCGTTTCCTGTTGCAGTTTCCTCATCAACTTGAGTTAATATGCTGCTAGAAAAACCATTAGATGAACTTCCTCTTAGCTCAATAGAATTCCTGGCAGTTACAATAACATTCCCGCCTTGACCTGAACTGAATGTACCCGCTATTATTTGTGCGCCATCTCGAACTATTAATTGTCGGGTTGCAACAGTTAAATTGCCACCGTCTCCCGTGGCTATAGACTCTACTTGTGTAAATATGCCACTTCGTCGTTCGTTGCCACCACTAATTACGATTGACTCGGAAGCATTCGCCTGCAAATCTCCAGCTTTCCCAGCGCCAGATGTAGAAGTAAACACCTGTGCGCCATCTCGAACAATCAATCTTTTGGTATCAATTCTCAAGTCACCTCCTGCACCCTCCCCTTCAGTCGCAGAAGACAAACCCGAACGCAGCGGATTACCGGGAATGTCAATTCCGATGACTTCAATCGATTCAGAAGCATTGACGGTAAGATTCCCGCCATTGCCGCTGTCGAAGGCAGTTGTTGATACCTCTGCCCCCTCAGAGACAAGCAAACTGCCTGTATTTATTGTCAAATTTCCTGCTGCACCAGCACTTTCCGTTTGAGCAAATAAGCCACTAGGTTCCCCAGTGGGGGTTGCACCAATGGCTGCTATCAATTCAGATACATCTACTCTCACATTACCTCCTCTACCGTTACCGAATGTAGAAGTAGTTGCCTGTCCGCCATCCCGCAGCAGCAAGCTGCGCGCCGCAACCTGCACATTCCCGCCGCCACCTTCACCGATAGTTTCCAGCAAAAAACCGCTGGGCTGCCCCTCTGGACTGCCTATGGCTTCCACAGCTTCGGAGGCCGTAACAGTCAGATTTCCTCCCGCTTCCGCTTCTCTCGTCAAGCTCAAAACTGCCGAACCTTCCGTCAGTCTGATGTTGCCGCCCGCAAGCTGAATGTCTCCCCCCCGCGTCCCACTAGCGTCAACCGTTGCTTTTTGGGACATTTCGATATTGCCAAAGGAGGAAGCAGCCAGAGGCACAATGTCAGAAGTGAAAAGAGATTCACTGTTAGGAACTCTCACTTCTGAGTTTCGCACCGCTAACAGCGAAATGCGTCCCGCCGGTGCTGTCAAATTGCCACCTTGAAGCTGGATATCGCCGCCGACTAATACCAAACTTCTGCCAGTTTCTACAGCAAGTCCTACAGTCTCATCGCCCCGGACAATTGCGCCTGTTTCTTCATCTGGTACTAAATCTTGACCTGGCCCCTGAACGACAATTGGGTTCGCTGTTCCCAATTGCAAACCGATTGGCACGCTGATGGTTAATAGAGGAGTTGTTTGGGGATTTTTGGCACTAAATTGCGTGCCGTCAGCAAATATCAAACTGTCAGCAGTGCTTGCCAGAAAGGAACCGCCGAGCATAAGTCGAGCGTTTTCACCAAAAATAATCCCGTTAGGATTTAGCAGGAATAAATTAGCGCCGTTAGCTTTGAGAATGCCGTCAATGTTAGAAATTGAGCTGCCAGTGACGCGAGTAATAATATTTTGAACATCTAGAGAGTTGTTAAAAAAAGCTGTACCGCCGGTGGGGACAGAGAATTCTCTAAAACTGTGAAATAAGTTATTGCCAGCGTTAGTACCGCCGTTGATAATATCGGTATTGCCGTCGATTGTAACTGTAGAATTATTTGGGAGAGTTGTATCGGGGACGATTTGAGCTAATGTTGGGGGAGCGGTTAGGTAGGAGCAAGCGAGGGCGGTGACAAGTTGGAAGAGGAAGGGCGATTTGTGCATCGCGGGTTAATGCATGGAAGACCAAAATATTTTATCATACTGCGATCGATCGCAACATCAATTACCCAAATATCTGTAGGGGCTCTTTCACCAACCATCCCTGACAATAACCAACAATCTCCAAAAACCCGCCCCCACCCAATGAAAAATCACCAAGCACATTTTTCCTATGGGTCATAATTTAAGGTTCATGTAGGTTATTGGTGTGGTGGGGGCGGGTTTATCAATATTGTTGGTGGGTATCAAATATTGTTGGTGAACCCGCCCCTACAGGTATGTGAAATTTGCGGCAATTTATTTGCGCCCAGCTTTCAATTTACCCCGCTGTTTCCGCATCCAAATACTGACAGCACCAAAAGCCAAACTGCTGAAAACCAAACTCGGTTCCGGCACAGGTTCAGGTGGATTAGGAAACCCCGGCCCGTCCCCCGGAGGAACGCCTATCCCCGGTACTGTCTTCACCTGAGAAACCGTATAAGGTTGTTTGACTATCACATCAAATACAGCATCATCGAGACTCGGATTGCTGCTAGTGAACCTTCTAGTTATCCTATCTAGAAACACAACATTCGGCTCGACATTTCCCCCCAAAGCTAGATAGAAAACATCGCTACTAGAAACAGTATTTCCATCAGTAGGTATCAAGCCAATTCCTCCATCGGATGGCGGACTTCCCGGACCCGATTGAGAGCGAACTTGCCACCAATTTAACTGACTGGGAGGTTGCTGAAACAATCCAGCAGGAATGTCAATATCTGGAGGGTCGATCGGTTTCATTCCCGAACTGAACCTGCTTCTCCTTCCCCACAAGAAATCCAGAGATATCTCTTGCAGGCTGTTCGAGGTTATGGAAATAGCACCGCCTCGAACTGTCTGAATTTCTTGACCGTACAAACCTAGATAGGTAGTCCGCTGAATTTGCCAATCTAAGTTTGTTTGTTCATCAGCCATTGTTGTTATCTCCCTGTAATTAATGAGTGAAAGTTCTCTGCAAATACAATCCAGTTTCGATCCCCCTCGCATTCCCCTTAAGAAGGGGGACTTTGAAGAGTCCGATCGCCCTTTTTTTTCCGACAGACTCTGAATACTCCAGTCCCCCCCTTTCTTAAGGGGGGCTAGGGGGGATCGAATCAAACTAAGATAATTTAGCTATCCAAGCATCATCACCTCCCAAATTATTTCCCTCGACATTCCCGGAGGTAACGCCGCCGATATAAACCCCGGCACTGCTAACAGCAATACCGTTAGAAACATCGTCACCAACTGTTCCTAACTGCTGTTTCCACTGCAATGCACCGTTGACGTTGTACTTGGCAACCCAAGCATCATCGCCACCGCTGTAGTTTTCCCCCAATTTGCCGCGGGTGCGCCCGGTAATGTAGGCGTTACCGTAAATATCGGTGGCAACTCCAGTGGAAGAATCGTAGGCGGAAGTTCCTAACTGCCGCTTCCAATTCAATGCACCATCTGCTGCCTTAAATTGGGCAACCCAAGCATCTGTACCTCCGTAATAAATGCCACCTAATTGAGAGTTATCATTTTGATAAAAGGCATTCCGCATAGCCTCGAAATCGCCAATCCATTCATTGACATTCCCGACAAAGCTCTCTCCCAATTTATTCTGGGTGTGTCCCGACAGGTATACATGACCGTTGTTACTAACTGCAACTCCAAAAGCTTGATCTTCCGCAGTCGTCCCTATTTGTTTCCTCCACATTTCATTGCCTGTGCTGTCATATTTTGCCAACCAAGCATCAGCATCACCAGCATTGGTTCCTTGCAAATTGCCCTTAGTCGAGCCAGCAATGTAGATATTGCCCGCACTGTCAGAAGCGACGCTTTTAGCTTCATCCCAAGCAGCAGTTCCAAGTTGTTTCACCCAAATTTGGTTGCCGTTGCTGTCGTATTTTGCCACAAAAGCATCGGTAGTAATTTCACCGCTTCCCGGTGCATTGCCTATCGTGCGGCCGACGATATGTATGCTGCCATTGCTAATAGAAATTCCACCCTGGGCAACGTAATAATCTGGTGTTAGTAAATCGCGCTTCCAAAGTAGATTGCCGTCAGTACCGTACTTTGTCATCCAGGAAGTGCGATCGCTCGTATTTCCCAAACCGCCGTCAGTGGAGCCGATCGCATATACATTGCTATTATTATCCACAGCAACACCGCTAGCAGCATCATAAGCAGTAGTTCCGATTTGTCGCTTCCAAATTTGCTGTCCCGCGCTGTCATACTTGGATACCCACGCATCATACAGTCCCTGATTGGTGCCCTCTAAGTTGCCAGAAGTGCGGCCGACGGTGTAAATGTTGTTAGTGCGATCGACTGCGATACCATTCGACGAATCGTAACTTGCGGTTGATATCCCAGATTGTCGCTTCCACTCAACTGTAGGATTGTCGTTGTCAATAATCGTCACCTCAGCACCTTCATCCTTGGATATCGAATATTGAGAACTCTCTTTAATCAATAAACGCACCAACTCTTTTGATTCCGATTCGCTGTCATCAATAGGAAATACGTCAATTGTGACTGACGAAGCACCAGCAGGAATCACGATTTTATCATCTAAAAAATTGTAATCTATACCATTTTTAGCGCGCGGTTCCCACACAGGCTCTACCCAGTAATCTACTGTTAGAGGGTTAGCTGTACTGCCCGTGCGAGTAATGGTAAATCGACCCGGATCGCCGTATTCAGAAGCTGTGTTATCTGTAGCTACGATCGAAACAGTTGGTTGATCATCGTTATCCGAAATTACGGTATTTAATACTCCACTATTCCACACTTTGTAATTAGCATCGGGAGTTAGTGTCAGTATAGCTGTTTCTTGCTCTTCCACTAACGTATCGTCGATCGCTTTCAATGTCAAAGAAGCGTCATGCTGACCAGCACGAATGACTGTGCTTCCATACTTATTTTGGACAATGATATTGCTGCCAGACTGAGGATCGTAAGTGTAATCTGTACCCTCAATAGCAGTTCCTGTCAGCGAGTAATTTACCGTTAAATCTTGGGCTAAACTACCGATGCGCCGGAATGTGACAAAACCAAGATTCCCCGATTCAGAAACGTAATTTTCCCGTTGGTAATTGCCAATTTTCCCAGAATACCATTCTGCAAAAACTTGAACTTCAGGTGTTTCATTGTCCCAAAGTTTCACCGTATCACTATTAGCCACTCCAATTTGGTAAGAATTATCTGTCTTTAAGTGCATTCCGACTTGTTCCGGCCATTCAGCAATCGTGTCTTCAATAGTTTCGATTGGGATTTTGACAGAAGATTGACCCGCTGGAATAGTAACAATGCCACTTAAAGAGTTGTAATCAGTGCCATTAATTGCTTCTGGGGACGACCAATTATTAGCTGCTTGCATGACGTAATTCACCGTCAGGGGCAATTTTGTATTCCCAGTGCGAGTAACAGTAAACTCCCCCGGATCTTCCCCTTCCGTAGCATCGGGGTCAGTCGCAACCAGTGAAACCGTCGGTTTAGTTCCGAAAAGATTCAATTGCCAAGAATTCCAAGTACCTGTTTCTTGTGTCACCTCATCCGAAACTCTCAGCTTCCAATCTCCTACCGAAGACTCTCCCCAATTGCGGGCAGAAGTAAACACCCATTTGCTGTAATTATTCCCCGGTTCGTCATGCTGTTGAGCTAAATTCGATTCTGTACCGTCAGGAGAAATCAGCGTTACATTCAAATCTCCCCGCCGCGAATGAGTCGCATCAAACATTACTTCGGCCCATTCTACAGTGATATTTTCCTCGACTGTAGCGGTCATTTCCAGTCCCGTCTCGGTAGCGTCAGGAATCGCTGCATTCACAGATATCTCTGGAGAACGAAGGGCTATTTCAGTACCAACTGGTGTCCATGTTTTAGCTTTTTCAACGGCGGCTGCTACCTCAATTGCCCCAAATCCGTATTGATGGTTCACCCATTTTCCCGCCCCATTTTGCATCCAAGTTGCAGTTCCCCAGATATCAGTATTATTTGGGTCATTGTGAGTTGCAGTATCGACTAAAATGTGCTGAATATCACGTCTTGTCAGCGTCGGATTTGCTTCTAACATCAACGCAATCTCCCCGGAAACTAACGGTGCTGCGGAGGAAGTGCCACCAGCATTGTAAGTGTAATTCCCCGGACTTTTGCCGTCTGCACCGATTAAATCAGTGGTAACAACGCCGTTTGTACCGATATTTAATCTCCAATAATTAAGTGTGCCAGTTTGTCCTACTTCGTCATCAGTAATTTCTAATTTCCAAATGCCGTTGGGGTCTTCACCGACAAAATCCGATAGCCGTCCTTCTGGGCGGAAAACAGTTTGTGAAAATGGTGCAACTCCCTCAGTAATCGATTTTTCTCCATCGTCAGATAGCCAAGTCTTTGTGAAGTTGCGACCGTTCCCGCCAACATCGGTTAAGAGTTCTACTCTTTTACCGGATGGACTGATGAGAAACATATCTAAATCGCTGTTGCGAAGGTGATTGATATCGAAATTGACGGCTAAATCAGTTAAAACTCCTGTTAAATCGCTAACTGTGAGGTTAGATGTAACTGTCTGATTGTCGGGAATAGTTAGATTTGCAGTTTTTTGGAATGGATACTCTCGATCGCCCTTAGAATAAGCTGATACTAACACGGAAGCGCCCGGTTCGCTGTAAGTAGTTGACTTGGCGTTGTGGTCGATCGCAGCAACGGCGATCGCGTGACGGGAATTGGCAAAACTGTTATAGTTAACATTGCTGCCAACTTGCTTGTCGTTCCCCGCCCCAAATACAAAGTTGCTGCCAAATCCATCTCGACCTTTGGTAGCCCCCATTTCTAATTCATATTCTGCCATCGGTAACGCCAAAAATGGTTGGTTTGCTTTCCAACTGTTGTTGTAAATGTCGATGTCATTGTTGAGATAAGACAAAGCATCGGCAATAACTGTGTCATTCACTTTTTCCGCAATCAATCGCAAACCCGCTAGCGATGCTTCCGGTGCAACGCCGCTAATTCCCAGGTTATTGTTGCCCGTAGCTGCCGCAATTCCTGCCATCGCAGTCCCGTGCGGATTGTTGGCATTTGGCATCGGATCGCTGTCATAAACGCCGTTACTGATCTCATTAAAATCGCGGCTCAAATCAGCCCGATACCTGTCTTGCAAATCCGGGTGAGTGTGTTGCAAACCGTCATCGACAATGCCAATTACAACTCCTTTCCCTTTGGTAGTATCCCAAGCTTTAGTAACATTAGCATCCGCGCCGGGAGTGCCGCCGGTTTGTCCGGTATTTTGCAAGTTCCACTGCTGCTTGAATAGAGTATCGTTGGGTATCGATTGCGGCTTGAGTTCGATCGCAACTAGCGGATAAGCAAACTCAACACCGTTGAGATTGTCCAATCGAGTTTGTACTTGTGCTGGCGTGACATCGGCAGGCAATTCCCAAATATAAGTGTTAGGGATATGTCCCGTCGCACCGAGGTTTTTCGCTTCAAATAAGTTGGCAAAATCTGTCGCAGATTTGCCCGGAGTAACGCCAACAACCCACTGTTTTGTTTCCGCCAAGGCTTCGGGTTGGTAGTTGTCGAGAATTTCGGCTCTTTGCACGCTGTAATTTACGCGATCGGACAAACTTTTCGCAATAGTATCGTTAGTTCCTTTGAAATCAACTTCCGATTTAGCGTACTTAATTAAGTCTTCACCAAAAGTAGTTTTAGTCCAATCGCGACTGGGGTCGATCGCCCCTGCAAGCGAGGGAGCTTTTCCAATAGCACCGCTGACTTTAAACGCAATATCATTATAATCCCTGTCCGTCCCAAAATCCGCCCGCAAATCTTCCATCGCAAAGGTGTTGCCATCACCCGTAACATCGGCAATTTGCCTCAGCGAAAATTCATCGTTGGGATTCGCCGTCCCCAAGGAAAATAAAGGCCGCAAGTTACCGCCAATACTGGGATTTTGCCATACCTGCTGCACAGTTCCGTTGGGAACTAACATCACAGCAAATTCGTCCCCTTTTTGCATCGCAAAGGTTTTAATTCCTTGATAATTTCCCTGGTTGTAATTGTCCTCGTAGCTAACTTTTCCGCTAAATCTTGCACCTTCATTTAAGTCATTAATGACGACATAACCTTCGGCAGAATTGCTGGCAGCGCGGCGTGCTGCTTCTTTAATGAAACTCTCTTGACTGTCGAAAACATCCATGCCTTTAATATTAAAAATCGCCAATTCTCCTTGATAGTCGCCGCCATCAAATAAATAGTCAAATTTGACTGAACCATCAAAGCTTGTGACCTCAAAAACACCCGTATTAAAAGTAAGATCCCACAGTTCAGGTGTCGGAGTTTCGACAGGCATAACATCTAATTCAACACCTTTTTCCGTCTCCCCATCGCCCGCAACACCAACAACTTCTTGATTAATTATTTTCTCTCTTTCTCCTCCCTCTGCGCTCTCTGCGCTCTCTGCGGTTGTTTTCTCTAAAACTTCCTTTTCAACAACATTAGCTTCCGGCTTTGTTTCAGGTACGATCGACTTTTCCTCTAAATTCTCAGTCGTTGCAGATGGAATTTCCGGTACGATCGACTTTTCCTCTAAATTCTCAGTCGTTGCAGATGGAATTTCAGGTACGATCGACTTTTCCTCTAAATTCTCAGTCGTTGCAGATGGAATTTCAGGTACGATCGACT
>NZ_JADEWV010000037.1 GCF_015207455.1 Microcoleus sp. LEGE 07076 | reverse complement strand
CTATAGCCCGTCCAGGACGGGCTATAGAGCCCATCCCACAAGAATAATAAAAATGGTAAGTTATTTAATTCTCATTCCTTAGCAGCACAGTTGAGCGATCGATCTGCTAGTTTTGTGACAAAATAGATTGTAGTATTAATTTTTTTAGGAGTTTGTATGGCTAGTTTCAATCAAATCCTTGTCCTGAGTGCAGTCACCCTTCTAGCTTTGGCTGGTTGCGACAGCGCTAAGGAAGCTTCCACTCCCCAAACTTCACCCACCCCAGTTCCTGCTGCTACTGCTGTTGTAAAAACTGAGAAAGCAGCACCCCAAGGAAACTATGCAGAATTGAGTGCTGTCGTGTCCAGTACCAAAGCAGCGGTTCAAACTGGTGATTTCGTCAAAGCAAAAACCGAATTTGACAAATTTGAGAATGCCTGGAAAAAAGTAGAAGACGGCATCAAAGCCAAAGCTCCTAAAAGCTACGAAGCAGTTGAAGATAGCGCCGAAAAAGTAACAGACGGTCTCAAAAAAGGTCAGTCAAGCAAAGACAAAGTGCTGGCTCAGTTGGACTCGCTAGAAACGACGGTTAATAGCATTCCCAAAATGTAAGATAGATTGCTAAATTGAGTGCTTGTTTCTAATTTTGCGATCGGCGCAATTACTTATAAACAAGCACTCAACAATTTCTTTATATAACCTGAATATTCCAAAATTTTCAACCACTATGAAGAAAGCTTTTCGCAAGTACCACCGCATGATAGGCATTATTGTTGCTTTACCCCTAACCCTAACTGTGTTGACGGGAATGGCTGCAACGATTGGTCGGGAGTGGCCGCTAAATCTGGGAATTTCATCGAGATTTATGTTAAAAGTTCATACTGGTGAAATCTTTCACCTGCAAGCAATTTACCCGATTTTAAACGGCTTGGGAATGCTCGGCTTGCTGGTGACAGGTTTAAGTATGTCGGGTTTGTTCGGCAGAAGAAAGCAGCAAAATTCCAACGATTGAAAGCAAAGATGTCAGAAACTGACGAAGGACTTGATGACGACTATTGAGCCCGGTAATTTTAGGGATGCAAATATGAGCTTAAAAATCAAAATAAATAACCTATGTACGGTTCCGGTTCATCGTACCGTAACTGTTTAACTAGATTTCTGGATTTTGTAATAAAAGTTCAAGTGAGGCATCGCGTAAAGTTGTTATAGTTGGGTTGCTAAAACAATTTTGAAGCGGGCGCATTGCTAAAAATTATGCCGCGTTACCAAACTACTGATAATATCATTACGCTCAAACAGGCACTCGAAGGGATAATTGTTGACAATTTAAAAAAGCTGAATGCACTGTTGCCGGAGACGCGTAAATTAAGCCGCAAAGCTGACTTGGTTGCTGCGATTAAAGAGCAATTGCATGGACAGAAACTCAAGCAAGTTTGGATGCAGTTAGATGACCTCCAAAAAGCGGCGGTAGCTGAAGTTGTACACGGATCGGACGATCACTATTATGCCGAAATATTTAGGGCGAAATACGGACAATATCCCAACTGGGGAACGATCGATCGCTATGGATACAACCGAGAACCATCGCTACTGTGCTTATTTATCTACGGCAGCACGATGCCCTACGACTTGGGGGAAGAATTGCTGAAGTTTGTGCCAAAACCCCAAAAAACCAGCTTGAGTCAGATTGGGGACACGCTACCAAAAACTATTGAACTCCAAGTAGAAAAATACAATTACAGTACAGGTAAAACAGAAATAGAAAAATGGGAACTTCCTGTGACTGCTGCTGAAATGGAAGTGGCAGCGGTAAAGGATTTGGCAGCGGTTTTGCGTCTGATTCAGTCGGGCAAAGTTTCTGTCAGCGATCAAACTGCATTGCCTGCTGCTGCAAGTGTAAAAGCGATCGCCGCTGTGTTGCAAGGCGGTGATTTTTATAACGAGGAACAGCGCCAAGCTACCCTGAGCTTAGGCAGGGAATATGATGATGAAGTATTCTCTGAAGTCGGTAACATTAAGGCTTTTGCTTGGGCACAGATCGCTCAAGCAAGCAAGTTCGCGGAACGATCGGGCAAAAAGCTGGTTTTGACAAAAGCGGGACAGAAAGCCTTGCAAGAACCACCTGCAAAAGCTTTACAAACAGCATGGAAGCGCTGGTTGCAGACAAAGACTTTTGATGAATTTCGCCGCATTGATCCGATCAAAGGACAAACTGGCAGGGGCGCGCGCGGCATGACGGATGTGACGTGGCGGAGAGATGCGATCGCCTGCGTGCTGGCAGAATGTCCTGTGGGTAAGTGGATTCTGTTTAATGAATTCAGCACTTATCTAGTAGCAACTGGTCACCAATTTAACGTGACGGAGGAACCCTACTATCTGTATATTGGTGAATTGGGGTATGGGAGTTTATCAGATTTGACTTCTTACACTTGGCATATTCTGGAAGAACGATATATGCGCTGCGTGTTGTTTGAATATGCTGCTACTTTGGGAATTATTGATGTTGCTTATGTCGAGCCGTCCCTCGTACCGAGCGATTTTGACGATCTTTGGGGAACCGACGATCTGGAATTCCTCAGTCGCTACGATGGTTTAATTTCTTTCCGTCTGACGACTTTGGGGGCTTACTGTTTGGGTTTGACGGATAAGTATACTCCGCCAGCAATTGAGATCCGTCAAACGCTGCGGGTACTGCCGAATCAAGAAATTGTTGTGGCAACAGAAGCCTTCGCCGCATCTGATGCGATCGTCCTCGATCTCTACACTAAAAAAGTCTCGGATCTCGTGTGGCGGCTCGATCGGCTAAAGTTGTTTGTAGCTATTGAAAGCGGATATTCGCTAGCAGAGTTTGCGGAGTTTTTAGAGGCAAGGAGTGTGGAACCGCTACCGCAAACCGTGCAGCAATTTCTGACAGATGTTAGAGAAAGATCGAATAGTTTGCAAGATTTAGGTACTGTAAAATTGATCGAATGTACTAACGCCCATTTAGCGTTGCTGATTGCCAATGATTCTCGTACTAAAAAATTCTGTCAGTTGGCGGGCGATCGCACTTTAGCAGTTCCATTGGGCCAGGAAACGAAATTTCGCACCGCCCTGCGACAAATGGGTTATGTGTTGCCGCAGACTGATAAATAATACGCCTGATAGTATTAGTCTCAACAATGGCGACTTTTGTATCTTTCGTTTATAGCCGAGGCCAGATCCCCCTAAATCCCCCTTAAAAAGGGGGACTTTGAGAAGCATCCTGTCCCCCCCCCCAAATCGTTGCGGGGGCTAGGGGGGAAAACCCTAATCGCCAGTATTTGTAGGGTGCGTCGCTGGCGATAAATCCCTAAAAAAGATATACAATCTCGATCGCGACGCACCTTTGACATAGACTGGAACAAATAAACCAAACATTTCTCTTCCTTCCTTCTTCCTTCTTCCCTCTTGCCTCTTTTTACCCTGAGCGAAGTCGAAGGGCTTTCTATCAACTATCAACTGTCAACTGTCAACTATCAACTGTCAACTGCCAACTGCCAACTGTCAACTGTCAACTGTTAATTATGAGTTATGTTGCTGAAAATGCTTTAATCGTGCAGAGCGATCGCTCAATTTTACTAGAAGTTCATGCCCCGACAGCACAACAAGCACGAGAAGCGATCGCCCCTTTTGCCGAATTAATCAAAAGTCCCGAACACATCCATACCTATCGCATCACGCCTCTGAGCGTATGGAATGCGCGGGCGACGGGAATGTTAGTTGAATACATGATTCAGGCTTTGCGAAAGTATGCCAAGTATCCGATTCCTGAGTCGGTAGCCCAAGAAATTGAACTACTCGGTACGCGCTACGGATTGACGGTAATTGAAAGGATTGATGCGGAAAATCCCGATTTACAACTGCGGATTGTCGATCGCCCGCTGACGGAGTTGCTAGTGCGGGACGATCGCATAAAACCGCTGTTAGGTAAGCGGATCTCGGATCTTTGCTTTCAAGTTGATGCGGGGAATCGCGGTGTACTCAAACAAGCTTTGCTAGTAGTAGGTTATCCGGCGGAAGATTTGGCTGGATATGTCGAAGGTGCCGAGTTAGCAATTGCGTTGCGCGATCGTACTTTAGGAGGCGACTTACCCTTTAATTTGCGCGCCTATCAAAAGGAAGCAGTAGAAGCATTCTATCAAGGAGGAGAGGTTAGAGGCGGTAGTGGGACGATCGTCCTACCCTGCGGCGCTGGTAAGACGATTGTGGGGATGATTGCGATGAGTTTGGTGCAGCAAAAAACATTGATTCTCACCAGCAGTTTGACTTCGGTGCACCAGTGGCGCAGGGAAATATTGGACAAGACGAGTTTAACTGAAGATGCGATCGCCGAGTACAGCAGCAACAGCAAAAAAACGGCTTCTGTAACTCTCTCGACTTACCAAATGCTCAGTTATCGATCGACTAAAGATGATGAATTCCCGCATTTCGAGTTATTTAACGCCCAATCCTGGGGACTGATTATTTATGATGAAGTTCATCTATTACCCGCACCGATATTTCGGATTACGGCCGACTTACAAGCGCGGCGCAGGTTAGGTTTAACTGCGACATTGATTCGCGAAGACGGGAAGGAAGGCGATGTTTTTACGCTAATTGGCCCGAAGCGCTATGACGTACCTTGGCGGGAATTGGAAGGACAAGGATTTATTGCTACTGCTAATTGTACCGAAATCCGCGTCGCCCAAAATGAGGCGGAGAAAATGGAATATGCCCTCGCGCCCCGCCGCAGTCAGTTTCGGATTGCTGCGGAAAATCCGGGTAAGTTGGATGTGGTGCAAAGTTTGTTGCAAAAGGAGGCGGGACACCGTATTTTAATTATTGGTGAGTTTCTGGAACAGTTGGATGCGATCGCCCGAGTTACCGATTTGCCGCTGATTACGGGGAAGACAAAACAGGTTGAGCGCGATCGGCTGTACGAAGCATTCCGTCACAAACAGATTCCCGGATTAATTCTATCTCGCGTAGGCAATTTTGCCGTCGATTTACCCGATGCCGATGTGTTGATTCAAGTATCGGGAAAGTATGGTTCTCGCCAAGAAGAAGCGCAGCGCCTCGGACGAATTCTCCGCCCGAAATCTGATGGACATACTGCGAGTTTTTATACATTAGTTTCGCTACAAACTTGCGAGGAGGATTTTGCGCGACACCGCCAACTGTTTCTGACTGAACAGGGCTACAGTTATACTATTGAGGTTCAAGGTGATGGTTAGTTGGCTTTGCATGATAGACCTTTTGCAAAATCTCAGATCGATCGAAAAGGGCGATCGGCTGCTGACAGTGCAAATTTGATATAATAGAACAGGTAAAGTGTGGAGTACGCACCCTACAAAAACACGCTCGATGTGCAGGTAAAAATCAATGACACAAACACTCGATATCGAAAAAATATTATTAGATAATCTGCGGATGCTTTCGACAGATAAACAGCAGGAAGTGCTCGATTTCGCGCAATTTCTAGTACACAAATTGCACCAGACACAAGATTTATCAAAAGAAAGTGATGAGTACAGCAGTTTGCTAACACAACCGCCACCACTCAAGCTATCTTTCACAGAAATTGCTAAATTGCCGATCGCGGAACGCCATAAAATACTAGCACCATATATGGCTGTCACAGCCCAAGATTTTTTGACCGATCCTGAATTAACTGAATTTTCTGTACTCGACAGCGAAGACTGGGAGACTGAATATGACTGCTAACTCCAAACGAGGAGAGATTTGGCTAGTACAACTAGATCCAACCCGAGGCCAAGAAATTCAAAAAACTCGTCCGGCTGTTATCATAAGTTCTGAAATGTTAAGTTCTATTCCAATGAGGATTATCATTCCTGTGGCAAAATGGCAGCCAAAATTTCAAAATCGACCCTTCATGATTCCCATCCAGCGAACAGAATAAAACGGGTTAGATACAGACTCAGCAGGTAATATTTTGCAAATTAGAAGTGTAGGTAGTGAGCGATTTTTTAAATGTCTCAGCCAAGTGTCGGCAGCAGTTATAGAAGAATTAGTAGCCTGCTTAATTGTTTGCACAAATTGATATATCATGACTAGCTATTTTATCCTACATCTTACTCGATTACGATACTAATTTTATGTTTTTTATGATTTGAATAGCTGTGTTTTTCTAGGATATGGGAAAAGGGCGATCGATGGAGAGATTCGCAGCAGGGTTACAATTAGAGCATTGAGGTTCAAGAATGATGGTTAGTCAGCGATCGATAAACTCTTGGTAAAACTGCTCGTGCGAACCTGAGAAATTATCCATCCCCTCCTTTGTCAGACACCCTCTCTTACCAGTGTGCGGGTTTTCTACGTAGCTATTAATTACTTTTGAAACATTAGGTTTCTCGCTCCACCTAATGTTGAACGCTGCATACTTTGGGTAAAAGGTCATTCCTGCATAAGCATCAATGTGATCATGTATCCACCATGCCAATGCTGTCCAATCTTGAGTGCGTTCATAGTAAGGGATGAATGATGTAACAACAATACATACTGTTGCTCCCATATACCCATCTGAATCCTTTACGTCCCAGATATGTTCTGCATAGTTGGCCTCATTACTGGCACAGTTGTACTGATTTTTATTCTCTGCTCCTTTGGCGTTCACCGCACAAGAACGATAGGCTGAGCGGATACTAATCCGACCAAGCGCATCTTGAATTGGTTCAAGCACCCTCTCACACAAATTCTTTCCTGCTGCGATCGCCAACTCAGTATCGCTAGGAATGTTAGGGATATCTTCAATTTGAGAGATTTCTGAATAAAGAAACTCACGCATGAAAAAACTCTTAGAGAGTTGAACCCGTCCTAGGTCTTCCAAAGCTTTAACAGTTTGTGGCTTTCTCATAGACTGAACTCCAGCAATTAGAGGTGAATAGCTTAATGTTAAACACTGACAGATAATTTAGAAGCATTGTTTCAGCCCAAAGCGAAGCCAGCCAACTTATAATTGTACCACATCTGCGGTACAATACATGATAAATTCTAAAAAAATTGTTCTACTCGTTACCAGGCTCTGCCTGGTAACGCAGATAGGCGAGGCTCTGCCGACCTTTTCGCAGGAGGCTCTTCAAAAGTGACATCGATTCCTAGGCTCTTAGCCTCTTAACCAGTTATTGAAAATGATGCGAGGATTGCTATATTTACCCAATTCCAAATTTCCGAATTACAAATATCGAGTTAACTGCACTCGATAGCGTTCTTTTTTAGTAATCATAACTTCCCCAATTTCCAATCTTCCCTTACCGCTAACGGCGATTAAATCTCCCGACTTGACATTATAACTAGCTTGAGTGATATCTTTCCAATTAACTCGCACGTCGCCTCTGTCAATAAATTCAACCATTTTGCTGCGGGACATGGCAAATCCGGCCGAAGCAACAGCATCCAATCTCATTGATGCTTCAACGGTTGTCATTTCTTTCTTTTTCGGTTCTCTAATTTTGAGTTCGCTCAACTCAATGCGCTGAGTTTTTACTGGAACCGATCGCACTTGCTGCAAACTCATCTCCAAATACTCTACCATTTCAGGCATCACAATCGCCTGGGCCCCGCGTTCTCCCAGCACAATTACGTCGCCTGTTTTTTCGCGGACAATTCCCGTACCTAACATCGCCCCCAAAAAGTCGCGGTGAGAAGCTGTATCGAACAGGAAATTGCCAGCGATTTCTACCGCAGCAATGTTAACCGCTTCAGGGTCGATCGGGATTTCGGAGCGGGCGATCGCAATTCTTTGTCTTTCCGCTTGCGGGTAGCCACCCCAAGCAACTAATTCCACATCAGTTAAGCGCTTAAATACCGTCAGAGTGTCCGCCAACTCCGGCGGCGACAAAAAATCAGTCAGAGTAACTTCCCAAGTTTTAATTGCTTGTTCGGCTTGGTCGAGTGCCCGCGCCACACATTCGCGGTTTTCAATGCCTTTTAACAGTTCTTCTCTTTGTAAATTCGCCATAATTAATATTAACCTACAAAATATCAGTTAAATCCAAAACAAAAGCTGGCAGTACATCTTCACCTGACAGAGTTGTCGGCGAGTCTAAAATTTCCACATCTGAATCTTGACGGGAGATTTCTACTTTTCTATTTTTGCGATCGAGCAAACACCCCAAACTCGCTTTATTTTTCACGTACACTTTCATTTTAGCCCGCAATTTTTCTAGGGAATCGGTGGTCGATCGCCATTCCACCACAAAATCGGGACAAATCGGCGCAAATTTCTCTTTTTGTTCCGCATTTAAAGCATCCCATCTATCGCGCTGCACCCCAGCAGCATCAGGAGAAATATCTCTACCGTCGGGCAGTTTAAATCCAGTTGAAGAGTCAAAAACAACTCCTAAATTGTTGTGACGACTCCAAGCTTTAAGTTGAAAGTTTAGGTCTGAATTCCGTCTACCCGTTTCACTACCCGTAGGTGGCATAATAATTAATTCTCCCGTTGCAGTGCGCTCAAATCTTAAATCCCGGTTGTCAAGACACAACTGAAAAAACTGCTCGTCAGTTAATTCGAGCGTTAATTCTAGGGGAGAATGTAGGGCGATCGTTTGTGATTCCATAACTGCCTCAAAATATTACACGAGTTAACCGTCAACAGTTAACCGTCAACAGTTGACAGTCAACAACTAACTATGTCTCTGTATAACCTTGAATATTTTCTGGTTTAAACTGCTGCAAAATATTCGCAGCTTTCCCGGTTAAATCATCAGTACCCTTGACTGCAATCAAAAATTTGCCCTCATTCAAACGGTTGCGGTAGGGCAAAGCATCGCCGCTACCAAAAGCCATGCCGCCGGCACCGCCGACAAACACGCTGCCCATTGCACCAGCAATCGCACCGAGCACTCCACCGATGAGGTGATCGCCAATTTCGCCCGCCCAGGCAAAAGTTTTCAACTCAGTAATCAAGCTGAAAGTGCAGCCTGCCACAAAGCCAAAGGGTATCAGCCAAATAGCCATGAGTTTAGCTTGTTTCTTCGCTTGCTGGTTGGGGTCGATCAAGCCAAATTCATCCGCAGTTTTGTAGCCGCGGCCCAAAATGCTGACTTGCTTCATGGGCAAGCCTTCTTTTTCGAGGGCGCAGTAGGCAGCTTCGGCTTGCATTCGATCGGGCAGTACGGCGATAAGATAATTCATTGACAACAATTCCTGATAGTTAGGTTCGGATACCCGGAATTTATTATAGCCTGAAAAGACTTGCTAGCTAAGCAATTGGGCGTTTTTCAGAGGCCTGCCGAGTCCCACCGCCCACAAACCTAAAATATTTACCGCAAAAACGACCGACCTTGACCGAATACAGATACAATTCAAACTGCACAAAGGCAAGCTTGAGCTGAGCTGTTAGATACGGCTCTAAGTCATAAGTCTCAACTTTGAGCTCGCCAACGCTCGGCCTATTTTTACTATTGCACTCCACTGCTTGCTATGCCTAAAGTTCTAGTATCCGATCCGATCGACCAAGCCGGAATTGACATCCTCTCCCAAGTCGCGCAAGTTGACGTAAACACAGGACTCTCTGCCGAAGAGCTGGTAAAAATTATTCCAGATTACGACGCTTTAATGATCCGTTCTGGCACCCAAGTTACCAAAGAAATCATTGAAGCGGGCAATCTACTCAAAATTATCGGTAGAGCCGGAGTCGGCGTAGATAATGTGGATGTACCCGCCGCTACCCGCAAAGGAATTGTAGTCGTTAACTCCCCCGAAGGCAACACGATCGCCGCAGCCGAACACGCGATCGCCATGATGCTCTCGATGTCCCGGCACATTCCAGAAGCCAACGCCTCGGTCAAAAGCGGTAAATGGGAACGCAATCGCTTTGTCGGCGTAGAAGTTTACAAAAAAACCCTCGGTATTGTCGGTTTGGGCAAAATCGGCTCCCACCTCGCCGCCGCCGCCAAAGCAATGGGCATGAAACTGCTAGCATACGATCCATTCATCTCCACCGAAAGAGCGGAGCAGTTGGGCTGCCGCTTGGTGGAACTAGATTTGCTGATGCGCGAGTCCGACTACATCACCCTGCACATCCCCAAAACCCCGGAAACCCTGCACTTAATTAACGCTGACGTGCTGTCGAAGATGAAGCCCACGGCCAGGATCATTAATTGCGCCAGAGGTGGCATCATCGACGAAGCAGCCCTAGCAGAAGCGATCGAATCAGGCAAGATTGCGGGTGCAGCTTTGGACGTTTACGAACACGAACCGCTAGAAGCCGATTCGCCTCTGCGGAGTGTGGGCCAAAAAATCGTGCTGACACCTCACTTGGGAGCTTCCACGGCGGAAGCTCAGGTGAATGTGGCGATCGATGTTGCTGAACAAATTCGCGATGTGTTGTTGGGGCTGCCGGCGCGATCGGCTGTTAACATACCGGGAATTTACCCAGATTCGATCGAAAAACTCAAACCGTACCTGCAACTAGCCGAAACCCTAGGCAACCTCGTCAGCCAGCTAGCCGGAGGCCGAGTCGATTACCTCAACGTCCAACTCCAAGGCGAACTCGCCAACAACCAAAGCCAGCCCGTAGTTGTCGCCGCCCTCAAAGGCCTGCTCTCCCAAGCCCTGCGAGAGCGCGTTAACTATGTCAACGCCAGCATAGAAGCCAAAGAACGCGGAATCCGGGTAGTCGAAACCAGAGACGCGTCAATTCGCGACTACACCGGCTCCCTGCACCTGATGGCGAAAGGAACCCTCGGCGAACACACCGTCACAGGTGCAGTGCTCGGCGAAAGCGAAATTCGGATTACCAGCGTTGACGATTTCCCAGTCAACGTTTCCCCGACTCACCATATGCTGTTTACCCTGCACCGCGATATGCCGGGGATTATTGGCAAAATTGGTTCCCAACTGGGCAGTTTTAATGTCAATATTGCCAGTATGCAAGTGGGCCGTAAAATCGTGCGAGGCGATGCGGTGATGGTTTTGAGCCTGGATGACCCTCTACCAGAGGGCATATTGGCCGAGATTCTAAAAGTTCCGGGAATTAGGGATGCTTACACCGTAAATCTTTAAAGGATTAAGGATTAAGGATTTTAGGTTATGCAAATCCTTAATCCTTAATCTAAAATCGTTAGGCGGTAAATATTTAAAGGATTAAGGATTTTAGATTTTGGATACAAGGACTGATAATTGGTAATGGGTAATTAGTCATTGTTAATTGGCCAGAAAGCGGGAATTTTTCTATTACTCAATCCAGATTCTTCACTTTCTAGTTCCCAGTCTCCATTTCCTGACGGGCAAATCTAAAATCCTTAATCTAAAATCTAAAATTGTTATGGCACATAGCTGGTGGGAAATTAGAATTCTTTGCGATCCGGGGCTGGAAGATATCATCTTTTGGCGTCTGGAACAATTTAAATGTCGGGGCTCAGCCACTGAGATCAAAAGCAATTCCTGCCTGATGTCGGCTTATTTGCCCGAAGAACAGGCTCAATTGCTGGACTTGGCCGCTCTGTCTCTGTGGCTACGACAAGATGCTCTGTGTGCAGGTTTGCCCGTACCTGCGATGCAGTGGGATTTGATTGAAGAGGAAGATTGGGGCAGCACTTGGAAGCAGCACTGGCAGCCTCAAGAAGTGGGCGATCGCTTTTTAATTAATCCCGCATGGCTGCCGCCACCGACTGATACCGATCGGGTAATCTTGCGTTTAGATCCCGGTGTGGCCTTCGGTACAGGTGCTCACGCTACGACTCAACTGTGTTTGGAATCTTTGGAAATGCGTCTCGGTTTTGATGACAAAGAGTCTATCATTGCCGATATTGGCTGCGGATCGGGTATTTTGTCGATCGGGGCGGTGTTGTTGGGCGCTACAAAAGTTTATGCTTTGGATACCGATCCTTTGGCGGTGCGATCGACCATTAGCAACCGACAGCTCAACCGCGTTAACCGGCAACAGTTAATCGCAGAACTCGGAACGGTCGATCGGCTCAAAGAAATGATCGACGAGCCGATCGACGGTTTGATGTGCAACATTTTAGCAGAAGTAATCATCGATTTAATCCCGCAGTTCACCGCGATTAGCAAACCCAGTACCTGGGGAGTTCTCAGCGGCATTTTGCTCGACCAAGCTAAGCCAATTGCCGACACTCTCGAACAGCACGGCTGGATTGTGGCTACTCTGTGGAAGCGCCAAGATTGGTGTTGTTTTAACATTCGGCGCAGTTAGTGTTCTGAGATTTTCGATACATATATTAGTAGTAGGGTGCGTCAGATTCGATGATTTTGGATGCGTATCGAATCGCCACCAACTGACGCAGCTTACAAGTTTTAGGACAGCATTCTGTCTGTAGAAGCGCTGCTACTATCAAAGTATAAACAGCCGAGTGAATCATGCCATAACGAACCCGAATTCGGCAAGAATACCAAATCTGGGTTTGGCATCCCTTTACGAATCAGTCGGCGCAGGCCGACATCGTTTGTGTAGACGCGGTTTCAACCGCCGAGTGACTCATATCGTTTCCGGTTGCATCGGAATGATTTAACCTTACTAGAACACAGAGAACACAGAGAGATCAGAGAGAAATGAATACAGGACGATGCTAACGGAATTGATATCATGCGATCACGAACTACCGCGCATCGCCAATTAAAATAAACGGCGACCAATAAAACGGATGGCGACCAATTTGACTCAACTTAGCTTGCCGCAATGCTTCATTTTTACTCATCCCCTTATTGATATTTTGATAAAATTCAACCATCAAATCTTTAGTAGCTGAATCATCAACACTCCACAAACTCGCCATCACAGCTTGTGCGCCCGCCCGCTCAAATACATAGGCAACTCCCGATATTTCTTCACCGTTAGAATTCGCTTGCATAGCAGTTTGACACGCGCTTAAGGTGAGGAGTCTGGTGTTTTGCAATCCTAATAACGCCGCATCGCGAATATTGAATTGGCTGTCAGCAAACAGCAGTGTATTTTCCTCCATGCCCAATTTGGGACAGCCTCCCTGTTGGAAACAGCCGTGAGTTGCTAGGTGCAAAAACGGAAAGCGGGGTGCTTGAGTTTTGAATTGGTCGAGGGTGGCGGCATTGCCGATATAGGCGGAACTTCCGGGGAATAATTGAGCGATATTTCTAACTTCTTCTTCTGTACCAGCTAAATTTTGCGGATCGCGGGGGATGGGATTTCCTAATGCTAAGACACCGCCTTGTAAAGTTGAATTGGGAATTGTCCTTGTGGAAATGCGGGTGAGATAGTTGACGGGATATTTCTGGATCAGGAATTTGCGATTTTTCGTGTCCCAAAGGGTTTCAAAGGGAATGTAACGCAATTTTCCTGTGGCGATGATGCTCAATTGTTTGGGAGATAATGCCTGTATTTGGTCTTCTACCGGGCGAATTAGGATGTCGTATAGTTTGCCGCCCGTTTCTCTGTAATCTGAAGTGAGTTCGCTTGATATTTGTTCGCGGTGTTCGGTGAGGAGTTTGTCGAATTCTGCGGGGTCGATCGCAATTCTTTTAACACTTAAACTGTCTTTTGTCAAGACAAATAGGGCGATCGTATTGGGGACATTTTTGATATGTGTCAGCAAGACAGGTTGAATGACAACGGTATCTGGTGCGATACTTGCTTTCAGTTGGGCGATGTCTTTGGGTGTGGTTTCAAAGAGTTCGGCGACTTCTGGGAATTGGCGGGAGATTTCTTCAGCTTTGCGGTTGACTTCTGTTTCTAATTCCCGCATTTGTCGGGAGAGATTTTCGGAGAATTTGTCTTCGAGTTGGCGGCGGAGGAATTGGAGTTGTTGATTTTTTTGATTCCATTCGTCAATGGCTTTTTGTGCTTGGGGGTTGGCTACCTTGGCGTTAATTAAGCGGGTGTAGTCGGCGAGGTCTGCTGTGGTGGCGATGTTGATCCATTGGAAAGCGCGATCGGGTTGGTTTTGGTCGATAAGTAGGGAGGTAAGGGCGATCGCTGTTGTTTCTTTAGCTTCTAAAAACTTTTGGCGATTTTCTAGCTGTAAACCACTCCGCATTTCTAAGGTAATTTGGACGGATTTCTCCCAATTGTCGATAGCATCAGTGGGTTTATTAGTATCTTGGTAGACAGAACCGATATTACTCAAAGTAGTAGCAACGCTTGCGCGATCGCCCACTTCCCGGCTAATTGGTAAAGCTTGGTTATAGTATTTCAATGCTGATTGCGGTTGGGAGATTTTGTCGTAGACTAAACCAATATTACTCAAAGTAGTAGCTTCTCCAGAGCGATCTTTGATTTGTCTTGCTATCGAAAGAGCCTGATTATAGTAATCCGAAGCTTGCTGAGACTGACCCAGGTCTAGATAACTACTACCCATTCCCAAAAGTATAGTAATTGCATGGGTTCCGTGTCTCAGTTCTTCGGCAATTCCAAAAGCCTGTTGAAATATCTCTATCGCTTGTCGGTGTTGTCCTTGTTGTTGCTGTTGGGTTGCTTGCTCTATAAGTCTCGGTAATTCTTCAACCTGTAAATTTTGGCTTTGCGCCCAACTCGGTTGTACTATCACCGGCACAGTCAGAGGAGTCAGACACACACCCAAAACCAAAACACTGCTAATAAATCGTTTCATCTTTTTTATAATTCACCAAATTCGATTAATAGAATAGACATCAAACTCTGAAAGTACGTTAGTATCTAATAAAAATCGCATACTCACAAAATAACCTCGCGCCCCGGTGATGAATCCCTGAGTCCCTCAAAAACTTCTGCCTCAATTCCTGCTTCTTCTAGATTGTTTTCTTGACGAAACTTTTGGATTGCTTCCCAAAAATTTTGAGGTTGCTCAATCTGGCGTTCTTTCTCAATCTTAGCAATAATTTCAGTTAACTCAGCAGATACTTTAGTCAATTCTTTAGCTTTTTCAAGCAAGCGATCGACTAACGGTGATGGCAATAACTCCAGCGGTTCATCAAAGTCTTCAGAAGTTGTAATTAGTCCTCGATCGCTCCCAAACAGCGGGGAACGGCCCTGTGTTTTATGAGACTGCACTGATAATTGTCTATTAATTGCACGCTCACTTTCTAGGAATTCTCCAATTTTTCGCCATTCCTCTCTGTCTTCATCTGACAAATTTGCCAAAAACTCTTTCATCTTTGCCAGCTTCTCCTCAGAGTTTAGCGAAACTTCCCCGACTTCAAGCAGAACTTCTGAACCGTCAGGAATGTTCGGATTTTCGGAAATTTCGATAATATTACCCCGTTTTATCCCTTTGATTTGCATAATTATATCTCCCTCTTAACGAACTTTTACCTATTGTAGCATTAGGAGCTTCATTGAAATAGACAGGGCTTATGCACTCCGACTAAAGAAACCGGGTTTTTTACCGAATCTGCGCGGTACAACGAAATATTTTCGTAAAAAACCCGGTTTCTGGCCCCGCGACGGACTCAATAGGGAGTCGCTGCAATTGTCATCGTCTTTTTCTGCACGTCAAACTGCATTTCATCGACAACAAATTGCCGTTTATTTTTCCCATCTCCAACCATAACTGACCTGATACTGTCCAACTTGTCAAGAGAAAAAACAGACTCTAGCTTCACATCCGCTTGACCTTTATTCGGGTCTAGCAAGCGAAAAGCGTTTATAGGAATACCGCGCCAAGTCTCTGGACGGCCTTTCGCTGGAGTGCCATCGCCCCGCACCTTTGGCATCCCATTATTCAGATAAACCACCGCACTTTTGGAAAACACTATTTTCTCAATTTGACCCAAAGGAAGCGATACCGGTTTTCCCGATCCTTGTATCAATAATTTTTGCGCTTTCTCGTCAATCTGCACAACTTTACCGTCTCTTTTGTCCCCCCCTTTCATCACAATTTCCGCTTGCGTCGGCAACGCTACGGGTATCGGCTGACTAGCGTTAGCCTGTGCTTGTACCGATGGCAAATTCTGTTTCTGGACTTCCTGACTGGCCGCATTAACTTGTGCAGCCATACCCGCTGTTACTGTAAAAAGTGCTACAACTAGAAAAGAAAGTGTTGTGCGTTTCGTCGTCCCCTAAACCCCCCCTTCAAGGATAAGCGTTACCCCTGCTAATGTCATAAAATTGTACTCCACATCCCTTGAAGGTGATTCCGTGACTGCTTCTGGCCAATCTACTCCCGAATCGAATATTTTAGGCAACTTTGCCAGTGTTGTTGGCTTACTCGGTGCCGCTTTGTTCTTCACCGGCTGGATTTATCGCTGGTCTTATTTTTCCAGCTTTCAGCTAAATGTAATTACCCTCGATTTACCAGTCGAATCGTTTTTCATAGTACCGCTTCAGGTGTTTTTAGGTGATGGCTGGACAATTGTCAAAAGTGCGATCGCCCTTTTGCTGACATCCCTCGCAATTTACCTCACTTTGTGGCTAGTTAACAGTATCAACAAGACAGTTGCTGCTCAAATCAATAGCATAATTACACGGTCGGTTTCCTATCCTTACGGCAGAAGATTCGGGTGGATTTACCGCATCCTGAACTCTTGGCAGCGATTTAATATCAATAGATTTAACTCGCTCAAATTATTGCGATCGCTCGTTGACGAAATTATCATCGTCGGTTGGGTATTGCTAGTTTTATTCTGGTCAGCTTACCACCAAGGTATTGCCGATGCCCGACGCGATGCCGGGGAAAATTCGTCTTTACCCGCCGTTGCCTTAATCGCCAAACAAGACAACATTGCTTTAGGCAGAAAACTCGACGATCCAACACTCCGATTAGCCCCCAAAGGATTTAAGGCGATCGGCGATGTGGGTCTATTTGTAAAGTTGAGCAGCACAGATTATACTGATATCAATAACCCCAAAGAACCTAGAATTTGGCGGTTGCTTTTGGAGAGAGGAAACTGGATTTATCTGTTTCCGGCTTTAACAACAGAACAGCAAACAAACCCTAAAGCTCGCCCGCCAGTGATTGCCATTCAACAAAGTCAATCCGGCGATCAATTGTTAATTATAAGTCCTGAACCTTCTCAACCTCCTAAATAATTCACCAGTGAGAAAAACAGTCCTGGACGCACGAGTAGTCAGAAACCGGGTTTTTTGGCGATAATATTTGGTTGCAACCACCAGATTCGGTAAAAAACCCGGTTTCTTTGGTAGATGCGTCAGTCCTATAAGAACGAACGTATGTGGTCAGGACTTCAGTCCTTCCAAAAGAGGATTAAAGTCCTGAGTGCGAACCTAACTCCCTCGTTTGTAGTCAGGACTTTAGTCCTTTCGGATCGGACTAAAGTCCTCACTACAAAGCTACAAGAAAGGTTGCAGTCGATCGATCAACTGCGCCGCTTGCATCACTCCCTCAATGCGATCGACCTCAGCGCCATTTTTGAACAGCACCAAAGTCGGCAAAGCATAAATGTGATGCTGCGACGCCAACTGTTCGTACTTATCCGTATCGATTTTGACCACCATCAGCTTCTCCTTCGTCTGACCGCTGACTTGCTCCAAAATCGGCACCATCATCTGACAAGGCCCGCACCAAGTAGCGTAAAAATCTACCAACACGGGCAAATCGGAGCCCGATAGTAACTCCTCAAAACTGCTGAACTGTTTTTGAACTGCCATAAGACAAAATAATTTTTTTGGTTCTGGCTCGATTTTAGTGCAAAATTCTCTGGTAGATTGCGAGGATACAATTATGGAATTATTGCCAGAGACATATCAGAGATTGCGGGGTCAAGTTGCACTCGTCACCGGTGCATCGCGGGGAATCGGCCGCGCCGTTGCTTTAGCCCTAGCCGCAGAGGGCGCTAAAGTCGCCGTCAACTATGCCAGTTCCAGCGCTGCTGCTGATGAGGTTGTCGCAGAAATAGACGTTGCTGGCCCAGAAGCTATCGCCCTTGCAGCAGATGTCTCCAAAACTGACCAAGTAGATGCACTCATCAATAATGTCATGGAAAAATGGGGGCGGATTGACATTTTGGTGAACAATGCTGGCATCACCCGCGATACTTTGCTGCTGCGGATGAAGCTGGAAGATTGGCAAGCTGTGATTGATTTGAATTTAACTGGCGTGTTTTTGTGCGCGAAAGCTGCGAGTAAAATCATGCTGAAACAGCGCAGCGGCCGCATTATTAATATTGCTTCGGTGGCCGGACAAATGGGCAATCCCGGACAAGCTAATTACAGTGCGGCGAAGGCTGGGGTAATTGGATTTACTAAAACTGTGGCTAAGGAGTTGGCGAGTCGCGGCATAACTGTGAATGCGGTTGCACCGGGTTTTATCACTACAGATATGACTAAGGATGTCAAGTCTGATGAGATTTTGAAGTACATTCCGCTGGGGAGATACGGGGAAGTTGAGGAAGTTGCGGGCATGGTGAAGTTTTTGGCGGCGGATGCGGCGGCGGCTTATATTACGGGGCAGGTTTTTAATGTGGATGGGGGAATGGTGATGGCTTAGATTTGGGGATCTTTTTTAACCGCAGATATTGCACAGGCTTTCCGGCCTGTGCCACGATGAAAGCGGATATCTGCGGTTGAATTGTGAAGTTAGATTCAGAGTTTCATTTGCAATTGTTTGAGCAGTTTAATTAGCGATATTGATTGCCTGGGAACCAGTTAAAGAGTTAGTTGCAGTTGTAGAGCGTGCATTTTGCACCTTACTTTGACAAAATTCTTCAAATAGCTGAAAAAAAATATCGAGCGCATCTCTCTCATCTTGAGAAAAGAATAGAATTATATTCGCCCATGATTGAGATGAGTCAATATTAAATTTTTTCTGTATCCAATCTTGAAATCCATCTAGAGGATTTTCCTGTTTTAGAGGTACGCCAAGCTGGTACTGTGCCACATTATATCCAGACAAAAAAGCCTGAAGACAACTAATTGACGGTTTGCCCAAATACACTGAAGGTTTATTCTTGATTTTGTTGAGAATATCGGAGAGATTATCCATATAGACTATCCGTTGAATAAATTATCAAAAAATGTCTGTGTCTATTAAAACTCTGTTTGTGTCACTACAAACTCTCCATTAAAATCTTCTACAAGAGGCCCGCCAAAACTCTTGAGCCAATCATCTTTAGGGATTCCATTAGGATATAGGTTATCGAACACTGTTTCAAGTGTTCCTAATTCTGTGGGCATCTCGACAAGCACACCTTGATGAAAACCATTTGTGGAGATTTGGCGATCGCTCCCTACTGGATTGGTAATAATTGAAAATGGCAGCCTGTCGGGGACTGTGCTAATTCTTATTATCTTACCCTTAATTTCCTGTTTAGTCAAGTAACTTTGGATGGCTTGAGAACAGGAAATACATTGAAAGTTTCTATATTTTCTACCAATCTGCTTGAGTTCATCAAGTTGCTCGTTATTCATGATTTTATGACAAGCAGACAGATTGAGTATAACACCTTTCTTTCAGGAGGAAAACCATGACTTGCTTTAGTCCTAATGAGGAGAAAAAGTAGTGCGTGACTTTTAACTCCAAATTTTCCTAATCCAATTGTACACCGCAGCAGACAAAGCCCGTAACTTATTTACAAAATTTTGCCAGATTGAAACTTTTCTTACCTCAGATAAATCTTCTATTTCCACGGGCGGCGGCATTCCGACTACTTCATAAAGCGGATATTCGCCGCTCTTTCCCGGAATTTTAACTGATACGCATTGATTGACGATCGCCAATTCCTTGACTTCCTGATAAGTCTCCTGGGAAATCAACAAACTCGTTCCCACTTGCTTGTTAGCAGCCTCAATCCGGCTGGCCAAATTCACCGCATCTCCGATCGCCGTCACTTTCTGACTGTTCGACGCGCCCAAATTCCCCACAACTGCCAAACCGCAGTGAATCCCAATTCCAATCCGCAATCGGTGACGGTATAAAGTCTCAAAATAGGGATTGAGTTTCTCTAATTCCTCCAGCATCTGGACTCCAGCCCTCACTGCTTGTTCCGCTGCTTTGTCTGAGTTTTCCAACCCAAACAGCGCCATGAAACCGTCTCCCATATAATTATTGATCATCCCTCCGTTGCGGTTGATAACACAACCCATTTTCTGAAAATAGCGGTTCAAAACATAAATTACATCGTAGGGTAGCAGCGATTCTGCAAAAGGTGTAAACCCTCGAATATCGGAAAACAAAATTGCAATTTTCTTCTCTTTGCTGAGAGTATTGATAGCGGAATTTCCCGCCATTTGCTCGTTAAATGTTTCCAAGTCTTCAGAATCGATCGCCAATCTCCGCAAAATCACCTTCCCGCCAGCAATCTGTGTCTGACAAGCCAGCCTAATTTCCGGTTCTAAGCGCAATTTTTTAGCTAATTCCTCTTCTGGCCAGGTGCGGGGAGAGCAAAATTCCAAACCTTCGACAATCAAGACGCGACAAGTCGAACATCGGGCGCTACCGCCACAGATGTGGGTGTGGGGAATGCCGGCACCCAGCGAAGCTTCCAGAATTATATCGTCATCGTCTACCTCGATCGTGCGATCGTCCGGCAGATAGTGAATGTGCGGCATAGGGGGCGCGTCTAGCTAATTAGCGAGAAATCTCGCGGACATCTGTTATTGCAATCAACGAGTGCGATCGTAAACCCGGTTTCTCAAACTCTTTTCTATATACCCTGATTCCCTAACTGTATCAGGATTTTCTCTCGTTTTCCGAGATTAACCACCAAACTGACGATCGAATTGGAAGATAAAATCGATTTTAGATTAAAGAATTCAGTAATTCACCCAATCGCCTTAGAGTCTCGACTTCTTAAAAAAGTCGGGTTTTGGGTGTTCTCTTGTGGAGCGTTACTTTTATTTAAAAAACGACATTATTTTTAATAGTTTCAAAGAAGCTGAAAGCCTCATAAATTCGTTTTCTAATCTGATGATTTAGTTATATATCTTAATGATATGGCAGGCTTGTATGGTGTAAGGCTGACTTAGCAAGAGTTTGGGCTTTTTTGCCGGAAAAAAACTTGATTTTATTGAGATAGAATAGCAGCATCTTTAAAACCAATATAAACATGAGTTCATCAACTGCCCTACAAAACATCGAACATCACATCCCGCTGATCGGAAATATCCATACCAAAAGTCCGATCGCCTACCGAGCAACCCGCCTCGCAGTCAGTACGGTAAACGCCGTACAAATGGCAGTAGCAGAGTCTTACATCAACGGATTAGAAGTACCAGATGCTGTCTTGCGATCGCTTTTTGATACCTGTATGCCTGTCTTTTTTAAGTATTTTCCCTCCCTCCTCGCACCCTACGAATGGGTACTAACAGAAACAGATCGTACCGCTGAAGGGCCGCGCGATTTAATGAAAATTCAGTACGACTTGCCTCAAGCAATGCTGAATCCCATGTTAGGTGACTCGAAACTCATCTATCCCAAATACAGCATGGGACTGTGGGAAAAAGGAGCCACCAACCTCGAACAATCCCAGATGCAAATGATTGATGATGTCATTGAGAAGCTAGACATTCAAGATGGCGACAATATTTTAGACTTTGGCTGCGGTTGGGGCTGCGTTCCAAACTACATTCTTGCCAAATTCCCCAATGTCAAGTTTACCGGAATTAACCTCAGCCACCACCAATGCGAGTATATGCGTCAGAAGATGCAAGACACCGAAAGCTACCTTACTTCCGGTCGATTTACTCTGTTTGAAGGCGATTTGAACGATGCAAAATTCGAGACAAAATTTGATAAGATTTTGTCTATCGGAGTTTTTTGTCATGTCGGTAATTTAACCAAGGCTTTCCAAAAGCTGGCATCTTTTCTCAAGGATAACGGCAAAGTTTTCATTCACATCATCACCGTCCGCACTCCCAACAACATATCCAGCGTTTTCACCCACAAATACATTTTTCCCCACGGTCGTTACTGGAAATACGATGCCGTTCCCAGCTACAACAAAGACCTCAAAACCATTCAAAGATGGTATCTCAACGGATACAATTACTCCACAACCTTTGCTAACTGGCTGAAAAATTTTGACGATTCTCAGGCGACAGTCAAAGATTTAGACTACGGCGACATCGACTATGCTAAATTTCGGCGAATCTGGCGGTTTTATTTGATTTGGTTTGTGGCTAATTTCGCTAGTTGTGACGGCGAATATAACGGCAACGGCCAATATTTAATGGTTCGTTCCTGATCGCTGAGATTAGCTATGTCTGATTCACTCTGTCACTCGCCCCAGTCCGACAGGGACTTAAGTCCCTGTCTCAAAGCTCAAGTCCTCTAAACAGGACTATCAATTACAGGACTTACGCTGCATTCCTTCTATTTTTACACTACCTATAGTGGTAAGGTGCGGAATGCGTCCTGGAGCGATCGAAATACTTTTACTCTTTCAGTCGTCTTGAGACGACTTGTGCTATCAGCCAGGGACTTAAGTCTCTGGCGGGTTTCAGAAGAATGAAATCGCCCTATGTGGACTTAGGGCGATCGAGAACTGTTGCATTTTTTTGAGAAATTTCTCTAAATTTAAAAACGTCCTGAATAGAATTATTGCTCGGCGAATAAGGTTGATATCAAACCTGAACATAGGCGGACAATACTTTTTTAATTCCATCCTTTATTGGTAGTGATTATCTATGATATTTTACTCCCCAAAAAAAGCTGATTTTAGACAGTAGGCAAACAAGATGAAACCTTTCCTTCCTCAAGACGATCCGAACCAAGAAAAGCGCAAAGATTACTTGCATCGCCAGCAAAAAGCTTATCAGTTTGACTATGAGAGTTTATCACCTTTGGCATTATTGAAAAATGTGCCAGCAGTCGAGAACTTTTCGAGCAAGTATATTGGAGAGCGGATATTAGCAACATCGGAACTTCCAGCAAATATGCTGGCAGCCGATTCGAGAACTTTTTTCGATCCTCTCGACGAACTCCAAGACTATGAAGACTTTTTTACTCGGCTGCCGCTACCTGCTGTTGCCAAAATTTACCAAACCGATCGCTCTTTTGCAGAACAGCGCCTGTCTGGAGCAAATCCGATGGTGCTTCGCCTCTTAGATGCGAGCGATCCTCGGACACAAATACTGGCGGATATTTCTAATTTGCACCCGTTATTCGATTTGCGCCGAGAGTTGCAGAAAAACAACATTTACATTGCCGATTACACGGGTACTGACGAACACTATCGCGCGCCTGCTCTCGTGGGAGGTGGAACCTACGAAAAAGGCAGAAAATACTTGCCGAAACCGCTGGCTTTTTTCGCTTGGCGGTGGACGGGAGTCCGCGATCTCGGTGAAATGACACCTATTGCTATCCAACTAGATCCGAACCCTGGCAGCCATGTCTACACTCCATTAGATCCTCCTGTCGATTGGCTGTTTGCGAAACTCTGCGTGCAAGTGGCAGATGCCAATCACCACGAAATGAGCTCGCATTTAGGTCGAACTCATCTGGTTATGGAACCAATTGCGATCGTCACCGCCCGACAGTTAGCTCAAAATCACCCGCTCAGCCTGCTGCTGAAACCGCACTTTCGGTTTATGTTGATCAACAACGAGCTGGCGCGTTCTTCTTTGATCGCTCCCGGCGGGCCCGTCGATGAATTGCTAGGCGGCACCTTGGCGGAGACAATGGAACTGTCTAGAGAGGCGTGCAGTACGTGGAGTCTCGATCGATTTGCCTTGCCCGCCGAACTGAAAAATCGGGGAATGGACGATCCAAATCAACTGCCTCACTATCCTTACCGAGATGATGGGTTGCTGCTTTGGGATGCGATCGAAACCTTTGCATCGGGCTATCTCAAATACTTTTATCCGACGGATGAGGCGATCGTTCAAGATGTGGAACTGCAAACCTGGGCTCAAGAATTAGCCTCTGAGACAGGCGGTAAAGTCAAAGGAATGCCCAGCAAAATTGACACAGTTGAACAATTAATTGCAATTGTCACAACTGTAATTTTTACCTGCGGCCCGCAGCATTCAGCCGTCAATTTTCCCCAGTACGAATACATGGCTTTTGCTGCCAATATGCCCTTGGCTGCCTACCGGGACATTCCCAAAATTACCGCTTCTGGGACTCTCGAAGTGATTACGCCAAAGGACATTTTACGTTTGCTTCCTCCGTACAAGCGAGCGGCTGACCAACTGAAAATTATGTTTATTTTGGCAGCTTATCGATACGATCGTTTGGGTTATTACGATAAATCTTTCCGAGAACTCTACCACATGAGCTTCGACGAAGTTTTTGCGGCAACGCCAATCCAATTTTTAGTGAGACAGTTCCAGCAAAATTTGAATATCGCTGAACAAAAAATTGATGCCAACAATCAAAAACGAGTAATCCCTTACTTTTCTCTCAAGCCTTCTTTGGTGATCAATAGCATTAGCATCTAAGTTCTATTTTTGGGGCGGGCGGGACGCACGCCCCACAATAAATTTTACTCTTTTTGATATCATTTCCGGTTACAGTCCTTATGATGTTGACTGTTGACGGTTGACGGTGAACACTCAACAGTCAACCGTCAACAGTGAACTCGAATTTACTATTCCGATGAAGACAGGATTTGATCTGAAACAGGGCCGAAATCCTGTTTTTAAGATCGGCTTTTGTATGCTTCCACAATCGAGCAATTCACGGCCATTGTTCCAGAGGACTCGGTGAAGGTGACTTCATCTTTGTAATGCCGCGGTGTTTGCATCAGCAATTGCCAAGCTTCACCAGCATCAATTAAATTCATGCGTCCGGGATAGTGAATTTGCAACAACTCTTGCACCATCGGGTAATAGTTTGAGTTGATGCTGGGGAAAATGTGATGTTCTGTGTGGTAAGAAAAATTTAAGTGCAGCAGGTCAAATATTTTAGGAACCCGCAGCGACATACTGTTAATCAGCGGGTCATTAATGGCGGTCATCCGACAGCCCATGTGGTTGGTGAAGATGTAAAACATTGCACCTGCATGACCGATCGCGATCGGCAAAATGTAGGCAAGAGTTACTTTAATCGGGTTAAACTCTAGATAGAACAATATACTCAGGTGAATTCCGACAATTCCCAGACATTCAAAGGCGATCGTTCTTCTATCTTTCTGACTAACTGTAAAGGCAGCCGGTACGTAATCGACAGATTTATCGTTAAAGAACAGTACCGAGGTGAGATTGCGGAAATTGTGTACTAACCAGGAACCGGCCATCCCGACAATTAACCACAGCGGATTGACTTCCACCGACGGTACAAACAGATTTTGAATCCATTTCCCCCAGGTGTCGGGCTGCTGGTACAGGTAATTGCGATCGGGATCTGCGACGGAATTGGTGTTATTGTGGTGTACGAGGTTGTGCAGATTTTTCCACTGAGTAGGCGGCATAAACAGCATACTTAGTCCCAGAAAGGCGATCGGATAAGTCAGGCGAGACTTTTTCTGAACGCTGCCGTGCATGAAGTCGTGGGAGCTAAATAGCAGAACTATGATACTATTGCCCATGATGACGGCTAAAGGTAAATAAAGCCATAAAAAATAGACAGACCAGCGATCTAGATTAGCAGCAATTCCCCATCCTAACAATAAAATCGCGATATTTATCAGAAGTAACCCTAACTTGCTTGAATTCGGTTCAAAGGCATCTGATGGCAGCAGCGGGCGCAATTTTTTAACATATACCGAGTGGTGAATTAGCGTTTCTTCGCTTAAAATCGGTGTTTCAGTCTTGTCTAGAGTATTGAGGTTTTTTGGGGATTTCATGTTTGGGATAAGAGTATTTCGATCTCACTCAATAACTTTCTACAGTTAATTCTATCTGAGATATTACACGATTGTTAGCAACAGGTTTGCCTGTTCTGCAAAAATTTAATGTTTTTGTGAAATCAGCCGGAGATCCCGTTTCCAAACAGCTTATTGAACCAATAACCAATAATATCGTTTCCGGTTGCATCGGAATCATAAAATCGAGTCAACAATCAACAGTCAACAGTCAACGATTCCCCAGGAGTGGAACCGGAATAGATCTAACTCATAACGAACTTACCTTAAAATTGTCCGTTACCTTGAACGATTTCTTTGATTGTCGTCAGCGTATCTAGCCCGATCAATCCCCGGCGATAACCTTTTTGGTTGGACATTCCCAAAAATATTGCATCTCCCCGATTTTGATAGCGCCAAAACCGAGGGGAGGCATTAATAAAAGTTGAGGCGCTGTTGACATCTAGAGCAAATTGGCGGCTTTCTAGGTAAGATTCAGTGGCGATGCAGTCAGCGTGCCCGCTGCTGTAGCGGTTGATCCAGCCGATCGCAATTTCTAAACTATCGACAACTTTAAACGCTATGGTTTTGTTTAAATATGGTTGAGTCCACTCGTAGGGTTCAGCCAGCTTCAATTCTGGGAAATCTGCGACAAGATCCGCGTCTCCGCTAATTTGAAAGCCTTTTTCTTTTAAACTGTTCCATAGCCTGACTAAGGAAGAAGGCTTTTGGTTGCGATCTATCAGCACTTTCTCGATCGCGTTTACCGGATCGGGGACGCTTTGATGGCTGTCCAAAATCATCCACCTTACCATTTCCAAACTACCAGTCGGCGACCAATAAAGATAACAATTGCCCATTGCCGATCGCAACACCGGTGCCGTGCACAGCCTTACCACCTGCTGCACCAAACTCGGCCTGCCGTAGGGAATAATTAAATTGAGATATTGGTCTTGAGTGACCAAATCGCGGATCGAAGCGCCCCGATCCGGCGGCAATATCTGCAAACATCCTGACGGCAAACCGACATCATCGATCGCCGACATCAAAGCCTCTCCAATTACACTATTAGTTTGCCAGCTTTCGCTGCCACCTTTGAGAATCAAACTGTTAGCGCTTTTGAGACACAAACCTGCTGCTATCGCCCCCAACTCAGGAAAAGCCTCGTAAATTAGTGCCAGCGCCCCCAGCGGTAGCGACTGACAATACACCTGACATCGATCGACTTGATATGAAGCATTGATCACTCTGCCGATCGGATCTGGCATTTCCCCCAACCGTTCCAGAATTTGGACTGTGGTCTTGATCCGTTCCGGCGTCAGCTTCAGCCACTCCACAATCAACTCGGGAATCGCCATATCGCGACTCGCTTCTAGATCCAAAGTATTTGCTTCTAAAATGTCATTTTGTCGGCGTTTTAGCGCTACCGCCATCGCCTGCAAACCCGCAGCGCGATCCGTGCTCTTTGTCACCGCCAAATCCAAAGAAGCTTGATAAGCGCGGCGGGCAACTTTTGCCCCATCTGATGAATGGCTAAAGTCTTCTATTATCATCTCACTAACGCCTGTAAGCCAGCCATACCATCAGCGCCGGCAGCATTGCTAGCAGCACGGCGACCATTGCCCACAGAATAACATTCGACCCGGACGAGTGCAGCGCCAGGGGCAACCAAATCACTAGCGGCACCAAAATCATCCCTAGGGCCAGTGGCAAATAGTGGGTTTTCACACCCGGATGTGCTCTGTTCCATTGGTTTCCCGTCCACCGCCAAGCCTGCTTGTAAGGATAGTTTGTTGATAGTTGCTCGATGACGTGTCCGCTTTCGTCCAATACAAATATTTGCTGACAGCGGTTACAGCCAAAGGCTTCTGTCAGCGTTATGGGTACGAGACGACCGCGGCGCCGGCAAGGGCACGGGTACTCATCGTTTAAGTCAATTTTTTGAGCTTTTTGGGATGGCACGAGCGATCGGGTAAAAAAGCGTTTTTGCAAAGATAATTCTTAACATATCTACTTAGTCTAACTTATCAAGCCTGCCCGATCGAGGATTTTAACTGCCTATTTCGAGTTTTGGCTCGATCTGCAATTTTGACTTGCAAGTTCTTGACTATATTTTACCAAACAATTGGGTTTAAAGCCTCGTCCTATTAGAACAGCTTTGATGATACAGTATAACTTGTGGATTGGATAGATGTAAAAATCCGGTCTCTACGCTATTATTTCAAAAAATCTATTTCAAAAAATCTATTTCAAAAAAGCTCAAACAGGTTGGGGCATGAACCTGTGGGCGAGGAGATGTTTTACAGGCTGTGCCTGATTTTTTTTGTTTGAACCCAGAATCCCCCCGCTCGATCGTCTGGAACTATAAGAACACGGCTCTTTCGGATATTTGGGGAAAAATGTATATTTGGCGGCGGGGTAATTGGGAAAAAGGTAATTGGCGATCGATTCGTGACCTATTACCGATTATTTATTGCCAGACAACATAAGATTAACCGATCGCCAAAATTTCAGGAGAGTCGGTATTCTCAACCACGGTTAAAACAAAGGTTAAAACAAAACCGAAAAATTTCTAGCGATACTTTCCGGTTTTGTTTATTTTATTGATTTTTTCAAGCGGGTGACGCGATTCGAACGCGCGACATTCACCTTGGCAAGGTGACGCTCTACCACTGAGCCACACCCGCGTTTCCTGCTATCTTAACTATAATGTCTCACAACTGAGAATTTGTCAAGTCTTTTTTGTAAGTTTTTTTTCAGAAACAGGCTGTGGGCCTGGGGCGTGCCGCAGCCTGTTTCTGAAATTGCAGCAGCCTGATTGTTAAAAAAATCAGTAATTGCAGTGCTTTTGACAGTCATCCGCCACTGAGCAAAGCTAGAATCAAGCTGCAATTGTGGGAGAACACTGCTGATGTCAGACTTAAATCGCGGAATCATGAAGTTCAAAGGAGCTGACAGCCCGATCGCGATCGGGCTGTCAGCGATCATTATTGGTGGGGGCATCGGTTTCCTCATCTGGTGGGCACTGCAATCAGCCTATACCTTCAGCTAACACAGAAGCCCAAAATTTAAAAGCATTGCTCAGAAGACAGAATTCCCCAAAGATTCTGCCTTCTGTATTTTTTTTGTCCTCAGACAGCACTTGCCAAACAGTTTGACGATGTTTATCCTGATTTTGATCAGAGTTTTATTTTTGGTAACTAAGCTAATATGCGATCCCTTGCGTTAACCCTAGCTCTTATGTGTTTAGCTACCCCCGCTGTTGCCGCTAGCTGCGAGGAAAGCTTTCAAAAAAAAGGAGACTTTCTCAATGGTGCTGCCTTTTCGGCGCGCGTTCAGGTTGAAGGATTAACAATAGAAAGAGCATTTTCCCAATTGCGACCCATTTTAGCCCGCGAGGGCATTAAGACTATCAGCAGCGATGCGAACATGGGTGTAATGAAAGCGGAAAATCCTGCAACAGCATTTCAGCGTGCTTTACCTCTCGATGTATTTGCCTCAATGTCAGGCAACCTATTAAATGTCGAAATGATCTTTACCATTCCGAGTGGCGTAGGTGCGAGCCGAGACACCGTGAAAAAATACTTGTGTGGTGCCCTAAATCAATTGTTGCCCAACTAAATAGGGCAAGGAGTCGGATCAGAACTTTGTGCAAATACCGACAGCTCAAGTCAAAATTAGCCACAGACTCAATAATTGAAAGTGTGGGTAGGGGTTGCTGACAAACCCTTTAAAAATTAAACTTTGGGCGGATTTATCCCCCAAAGTTTGTCGTTAATAATCCTCGCGTCTTGAGACTGGGGAGTATCAATTCCTACTAACAATATGAGGATACATCTTCCTTGCAATCATCTGCTAAATAGCAGAGAGCTCGAAAGCGCATCCCCACCAACTGTTCGTACAGCGGGTTAATCTTGCACATCGCCGGAATGTGGACGATTTTGTGTCCGAACAACACGACATCTCGCTCAAAGGGACACTGTGGCGGAATCATTTTGCAGACAAAATGTGCCACTCTGGGATCGTGAACTTCCCAGCCGTCCAGCCAGTCTTTGACGGGTTGCAGGACGTTTTTGTGGTGAGGTTTGCCTAGGGGGGATGAAAGGGGTGTTCCGGCGGGGATGGAGTTTGAATCAAAGGCTATTTGGCTGTTGGGCCCTTGAGCTTCGCATTTGCTGTCTTCGATGGTGTGTCGCAGAGATTCGATCGCCTCGACGTTGTGACCCAATGCTGTGCAAAACTTGTACACTACCTCGTCTTCGGTGAGCGAGTAGGTACCGTCTGCTAAGGCTACCATGACTGCTGTTCTCAAAAAGTTCTCGCCGTTGGCGGTGCCTTTCCCTAGCACAGCAGCTAGTTCTTCTGCGGCAATGGGTTCAAAATCTGTCTCAAAAGATACTGGATGTAATTGATCTTGAGTTAGATTCGCAATCATTTTTTGCTCGTTTTCGTCAAAGTTGCCGTCGGCCCAAGCAATTGTCAACAATCCGCGTAGCCAAGCGGTAATTTCTTCATCGGTACAGGAAGATTTTGCGTTACTCATCAGCATTTCGAGTTGGATCTGCCAGTCAATTTTTTGATTTGGAGCGGGAGAAATATTCCCCTCTAAATAATTTTTACTGGTTTTTTGCTCGATCGATCGAGTTGTTGAAGGTTTGTGCCTGAAGATTGCTCCAAACGCTTGTAGTGGACGTGTTAAAAGCATATTTGTGTCTCAGGAGCTTCGCTGAACAGCGAGCTAATATATTGGTTAATTCTATTCCCCTAAAATGTCATCTATCGAGAGGAATAGGTTTGTCTGATTCATCTTAAGTGTAGTTGCACTGATTCGAGATGGCGATCAAATTTTACGGCGCGATTTGCCCGATCGGTTTAATTTTTGGCAATAAATAACAGGTTTGCCAGCATAGGATCTAATCAAAAACCGGGTTTTTCACGCAGGGGCGATCGAACTTCGTTATGTTTACATTTTAATATATATTTTTGTAAATTTTTGTGTAACGGCTCTGCAACATTTGACAGCGAGCTGGCTCGATGATTTGGGAACAAAAAGATTTGAAGCGACTCCTAGCCTCGGTTGTTAAAGGTTTCGATTGCTGTGTCCGCCTCAAAACGATGGGATTGATTAAAAAAATTCCTCCAAAAGAAGTATAAAATTTGTTTGCCAAACCGTCTTTGTGAGGTGGGGATATGTGAGATTGTGAAATTGGTATTAAGCACCTCCTACAGTCCTCTCTCCTGTAAGTTGCGAGTTCAAAGGAGGCAGAGCCTCGCCTATCTGCATTACCAGGCTCTGCCTGGTAACGAGCAATTCTTGAGGGCGACGCACCCTACAACTAACCAATAACAACCAACCAATAACAACTGACTAATTGCGGCGGCACAAAATCCAGCGCAATTCCATTGGCGGGCGGGCGTTTGCCATCGGGAAGACATCTCTACCTGTTGCCCAACTCGGAAACCAGGGTGTCGGCGGCCAGGCTGTTTGTGGTAGGTGCTGGCGTTCGTACTCCCACACCAATTCGTCGGATATTTGGACTAAGGGCAGCCCTTCCATTGCGGTGGCGAGTTCTTGGGGCGTGAATAAAGTAGACCAGGATAGCTGGGCAACTTGTCGCACGAGGGCGTCGGGCTGGTAGTCGCCGACGGTCAAAAACGTGCTGAACAGCAACAGGCCTCCGGGAGAGAGGGAATCGCACATTTTAGCGAGGAAAAGTCGTACTTGATCGCTGTCTCGAAAATGTGAAATGACTTCGGCGGCAACTGCCAACTGGTAGCGGGCTGGTTTCATCCGCATTAAGGGATCGAGCACGTCGCCTTCAGTTACTGTCACCGGAAGGTTTTCGGCTGTTGCTGCTGCTTTGAGTTGTTCTGCAAAGGCTGGGGTTAGTTCGATCGCATCTACAGAATAGCCCAATCTCGCCAGGGGTAAGGTGTTGCGCCCGGTACCTGCCCCCACATCTAGTATCCGCACTCGATCGGGATTTCCCAATTTAGCAGCAGTTGCCATCAATTTCGCATCTGGATGGGAACCGAACAGCGGAGGTTCTCTGGTGTCTACCCAGCTTTTATACTGTTCTCCAACTGTTGAGGTAGTAACGATCACTTTGCAGGCCAAGCCTGTTTGCGGCGGCTGGACTGATTCGTATTGCAGGATCAGCATCGATGCTGTTGAGTTGCGGTAGCCTTGTTCTAACTTAGTGGTTAAAAGCTTGCTGAGTTCCTCTCTGCGGTCTTCTGGCAAGGGCCTGTCGAGGGTGGTAAATAGCTTTTCGATGGACTTGAGATAGTGGCTTACCATTCCCGGTACGCAGGGGAAAACTAATTCTCCGCGAGCGGTGACGCGAGTGTTAATTTTGTAGAGGATGGCTTGCTGGAGAATGTCGGGATTTACTACCAGCGGTAGCTGTTCGGTTTTGTTGATCGTACTTTCTGCGCCCATAAGTTCCGGGAAGAAGTCATTAATTATTAGTCATCAGTCATTAAGGCTAAGCTGATTTACCTCAAACAGCAAGAAGACTCGCACTGTACCCAGGGATAATGCTTCAGGTACTGCTCAAATATAAAGCTAAGAGATTGGAAAACACCTATCAATAAATAGGTCGTTTATTTGCATTTTCTCAACTTTGTAGCGAGACTGTACTGCGAATCCCAATATTATCAAAAAAAATCTGATTGGGAGTAATGTTTGTAGAGTGTCCTCACTGCCAGAAACAGCACGATCGAGATATAGCGGTTCGATCGCGTGGTGAGGTTTGCCCGATGCCCGATGCTTTTAGGCCCGATGCTTTTAGGCCCGATGCCCCATTCCCCATTCCCCATGTTACTAAGACTCGGCTATATCATATCGTTTTCGGTTGTATCGGTATTGTTCAAACAATCAACAGTTAACAGTAACATCACCTGACGGTGTAACCGGAAATGATCTGAATCCTTATTCTCGATCGCCAAGTTGCGATAATCTACGTGCAATCAAACCTTCAAGTCGAGCGAGGTTAATCGGTTTAGTGAGATGTTCATCAAACCCGGCTGCTTTGGCTTTGGCTTTATCTTCTGGCTGCCCGTAGCCACTCGCTGCAATCAGATAAGTATTGCTCAAACTGGAGTCTTTGCGAATAATCTGAGCAAGAGTATAACCATCCATTGCAGCGGTTAAGCCAATATCGCTAAGAATCAGGTCGGGTTTGAACTGCCGAGCGATCGCCAAACCATTTTCACCGTCGTGGGCGATCGCCACCTGATAGCCTAAATCTTCTAGAAAGAACTGAAGCATCAAAGCTGAATCTTCATCGTCTTCGACGATCAATATCCGACTAAGCTGGAACGAAACATCGCCATGTTCCACAGGTATGGACAACGCAGCATCAATTTCCGAGGTATTGCTCTCTACTTCTTCTAAGCAGCACAGCCGGATTATGACTTCTGTGCCCTGGTTTAACCCAGAACTCTGGGCCCAAACTTCTCCATTATGAAGTTCAATAATGCCTTTTACCAAAGGCAATCCTAGTCCCAATCCACCGCTGCGAGCCAAGCTGCGGTTTTCTTGGCTGAAGGGTGTAAAAATGCGAGAGAGCGCTTCTGTTTCCATACCGATGCCGCTATCTGCGATTTCGATCGTCACTTGTCCGTCTTGCAGAGTCGCCCGAACTTCGATGCGATCGCCTGAGTTGGAGAATTTGATAGCATTTTGCAAAATATTAGAGAAAGCCTGCATCAAGCGAACAGCATCCCCCTGAACCCAGATCGGTTGATTTGGCACGCTGAGGCTGAGGGCAATTTCTTTTTGTGCGGCAGAGGCTTGATAATCCTCGACTAAGCCGTGAAGGATCTGTACTAGATCGGTGGGTTGGCAATTTAGCTGAATCTTGCCGTAGGAAATGCGCGAGACATCCAGCAAATCATCAATCAGATGAGTAAGCTGATCGAGCTGCCGCCGAGCGATCGAGTAAAGTGATGCAGTGCGATCGCTCCCTTCGTCCGATTGCATTAAGGCAAGACTGCCACTGAGCGCATTGAGCGGATTCCGCAGTTCGTGACCCAAAGCAGCCAGAAAATCATCTTTGCGGCGATCGGCAGCTTGCAGCGCTTCTTCGTTCTGCTTGCGATCGGTAATGTCGTAGTTGACCCCAATCACTTTAATAGCATTACCTTCGGTATCTGCGATCACTCTTCCTTGACCCGCCAGCCAGCGCAGTTGACCATCCGCCCGGTTGATGCGAAATTCGCTATTGAAGTCTGTTTTATGAGCGATCGCCTGCATCACCTGCTGCTGTACCCGCCAAACATCTTCTGGATGGACATACTGATAGAACAAATCGACATTAGATAGCTGATTCTCATCAGGGCTTAACCCCAGCATTTCGTATTCAATATGGTTCCAGGTCGTTAGCCCAGTTGCTACATCTAGATCCCATACTCCCATGTTGCCAGCATCTAGCGCCAGATCTAGTCTCTGGCGACTCTTTGCCAAAGCTTGAGTTGTTTTCTCGCGCTCTAAAGCTGCCCCCAGCGCATTGGCAACGGACTGAAGAAGGGAGACATCTTCTTGGGTAAATTGATTTGCTTTCGTAGCATGGCTGGTGAGAACGCCGTAAGCTTCATCTGTGCCATAGACGATCGCGCTAATGCCACTCACCATATTCAAGTTTTGCAGTAGAGCCGACTGCCTGAACCGTGACTCTTGAGCAAAGTTTGCAACCGTCACTGGATGCTGCACTGCCAACGTATAGCCGGGATGAGAATTAGAGATGATGGTGACATTACCCACGCTTTCATCTGGCCAGCCACAGCCACTCTGGAGCAGTAGCGTATCAGATGCACCTCCTTGCACCGCGAAGAAGCTGCAAATATCTGAGTTGAGCGTCTGACAAATAATTTGGGTCGCGCGATCGCAGATAGCAGCAGCATCATTTTCCTGAAGCGCATAAGTGCCTAGCTCGGCGATCGCGCTTTGCCGTTGCGCCCAGCGTTGGGCCCTGTCTCTCGCTTGACGCAGGGTAGTGACATCCACAAAGGTCAGTACCACGCCGTCGATCACATTGTCTAGAGTACGATAGGGCAGAATCCGCAATTTGTAAGCGGTACTTTGCTCAATTGATTGCACCTCGCGCTCGATCGGGATCAGCGTTCGCAAAACCTCTGGCACATCCGCCGCAATACTCACGCCAGCTTCTAGAGACAGCGAGATATCAGTAATTGGTCGTCCAACATCAGTCTCAATCAGGTGAAATAACCGAGTTGCATCAGGCGTAAACCGCTTAATGCGTAAAGTGCTGTCTAGAAAAATCGTCGCGATCTGGGTACTATCAAACAGATTTTGAACATCGCTATTTGCAGCATCTAGTTCTTCTACTTTATTGCGTAGCTCTGCGTTTACTGTTTCTAGCTCTTCGTTGATCGACTGCATTTCTTCTTTAGAAGTCTGTAACTCTTCGTTAGAAGACTGCATCTCTTCGTTCATCGAGAGCAGTTCTTCATTTGCTGACTTCAATTCTTCGTTAGAGGTTTCAATTTCTTCGATCGTCCCTCTCAACTGTTCTTTGGTGACGCGCAGCTCGTCTTCAAGTTGCTCAACAACATTCGTTTCGTCCTGAAGATCCGTTGAATCCCCTCTTGGCTGCTCGAATCTAGCCAATTTGCCAGCATCTTGAAAGATCACCATCAGCAAGCCGCTGCCGCTATCTTGATTTGCATCTTTGACAGGGCGAACAATCAAATCAGTAGTCATCACCTGTCCATCTACGGCAATAGACACTCGCTCTCGAATGGCTATCTTTCGCGAGGCTCTAGCAGCTTGAATTGCGGCTCTTAGATCCAAGCGCAGTCCTAGCTTAACCAAGTCGAACAGGTTGTTGTTGGGTAAGCCTTGCGGCGGCTCAAGATATTTCCCTGTGCGACCAAAGTAATAAATAATTTCGTTCTGCTCGTTCACAATTACGCACGCAGGCGCGTAGTCTTGCAGCAACACCCGCTCGATCGAGCGCGTAATCTGTGACTGTTGACCGACGACAGGCTTGGCATTGGGCTGAGATAACTGACGATATAAACTGCGATCGACCAAGGGAAAATCAACTTGAGGCGCAATCATCGGTTGTTTGCGCTGAAACAGTCGATGCGGCTTGCTGACGTTGCCAAACAGAGCGTCATATTCAAATAGATTTTCCGAACTGCCCAAAAATAGGAATCCATCGGTTCTGAGTGCATAGTGAAACAAGGGAATCAGCCGCTTTTGCAGGTCTGAATCAAAGTAGATCAGCAAATTACGGCAGGAGATTAAATCGAGGCGGGAGAAGGGAGGATCGCTAATTAAGCTTTGCTGGGAGAAGATACACATCTCGCGCAAATGCTTGACCACTTGGTAGATGCCGTTTTGTTTGATAAAGAATCGCTCTAAGCGCTCCGGGGTCATCTGCTCGGCAATACTTTCGGGGTAGCGAGCGTGGCGCGCTCGTTCTAAAGCCTGTTCGTCAATATCTGTGGCAAAAATTTGGACTTGCGATCGCATATTCTGCCGCTCCATTTCTTCAGCTAAGAGCATGGCGATCGAATATGCCTCTTCTCCAGAAGAGCACCCGGCAACCCAGATCCGAATCGACTTTTCAGAATTACTGTTTTCAACCAGTGGAGCGATCACCTTATGCTGCAAGGCATCGAATGATTCCGGATCGCGAAAGAAATGCGTCACCCCAATCAGCAGATCTTTGAAGAGCAAATTCACTTCTTCGGACTCTGCTTTGAGGTATTGAACATAAGCCGCTACTGAGGCGTTTTGAGTGATCTGAATGCGGCGCTGAATGCGACGAACCAGCGTCCCCTGCTTGTAATTACTAAAGTCATGTCCGAGCCGTCGGCGCAGTAGGGAGCAGATTTGGCTAAGGTAGTCCGCTGCTTGCGGCAGCATCCCGTCTTCGCCTAAGTTTGCCTGCAATCCATCTCGATGGCGTGCATACTCAATCAGTTTAGCCGGAATTTCTTCGACAGGCAGCACATAGTCAACTAGCCCTGTCATCACGGCGTTGCGGGGCATACTGTCGTATTTGGCTGTTTCGCTGTCTTGAGCGATCGCTAGCCCATTAAACTCTTTGATCGACTTTAGCCCGATCGTACCATCACTGCCAGTGCCTGAAAGAATCACACAAACCGCGTTTTCTCCCTGATCTTCTGCTAAAGAGCGAAAGAAAATGTTGATGGGAGCGCGGTGTCCCCTCGCCTGAACCGGAGTTGAAAGCCGCAGGATACCGTCTTCAACTGTCAGTGTGGCATTGGGCGGAATCACGTAAACTCGATCGGGCTGTAGCCGCGTTTCTTCCTGCACTTGCAGCACGGGCATCTGCGTTTCTTTTGCTAGCAATTCCGACAGCAAGCTATCGTGATCCGGCGCGAGATGGGAAATCAGCACGAACGCCATACCGCTGTTCTCGTCCATATGCCGAAAGAACGTTTGAAAGGCTTCGAGTCCGCCAGCCGAAGCGCCAATGCCAACCGTGAGAAAAGAACTCGATCTTGCCGAGGGCGCAGCTTCTGCCACAACATCTAATCTCTGTATCGCTTGCGAATCAACAGTTCCCCGCTCCGCTTGCTCAGAGCTACTGAAATTATCCTCACCTTGTGCTTCTAAATCAATCTCTTGAGGATTTGAGTTTTCTGAGCTTGGGTTCATATGCGGCACTCAAACAAATGGCGAGGCTTTTTAGTGAACTAATTTAACACCCAGAACCAATCAATTTAGTCAATTTCAATGCACTAAACAGACTAGCTCCTTGATGATTATATTTGCTGGAATGAAAGCACACATCTTTCTACCGAAAGACTTACACGCCCTCGACCAGCAGCTTGCGAATCACTTGAGCATGGGCTTTTGAGGTTGTGGCTTGCTCCCGATACGCCTGTCCCGATCGGCTGCGACCGCGCGCTTCTTCATCTTTCGCCATCGTTAACGCCATGTTGGCTCGCTCTTCCATTGTTCGCATTGCTGCCCACAGCGCTTGTTCTAGAGCTGCATCCTGATCAGCCAGCAGCGCTTTGGCTGTGAAGCCATGCCCAACATGGCATCGATAGCGTCTCACCCTGTCGGCATCAATTCTCCACAATGGACCACCGCACTCTGGACAGCTTACCGGCACGAGATGACCTATTTTGTTCTCATCTTTGATATTACTCATGGTCTGCTCTGCAATTTCAGCTTCTATCACGATATCTTGTGGAACTTCATCGATCAAGGCGGCGGGCTGCTCTACAATCTGCCGAATCACGCTGCCCATTTTGTGAAGGGGCAATCGGTAATCAACTTCTACTTCGGCGATCGCATTTCTGGGCATATCTGGATAGTCTGCATCTTCTGGGTCTTGCACGACTGCAATGCCGCCACAGCGTTTGATTGCCAGCAGCCCAGAAGTGCCATCATCTAAGTAACCCGTGAGAATCACCCCGACAGTCTGAGCCCGGTAGGCGATCGCGGCAGAGCGAAACAGCGGATCGATCGCTGGGCGATGTCGATTTTCTTTCGGTCCCCGATGCAGCCGTATATATCCAGGCTTCAGCAGCAGATGCATATCGGGCGGAGCGACATAGATGTGTCCTGCTTGAATTCGCTCGCCGTCTTCAGCCCTCTTAGCCGTTAAAGGACTAGCTTTATCAATCATGCTCCCCAAGATACTAGGAGATTCGGGCGAAATGTGAAGCACCACAAAAAATGATGCCTGCAAATCCGCAGGAAATTGCGAAAACAGTCGCTGAAGTGCCTCAACTCCCCCTGCCGAAGCTCCAACAACGACAATATTATGATTTCTCATCGACATATTCCTCTGGATTGCTAAATAATATTAGTCCGGCAGTTTTTTGACAAGAAAGCTACCTATCGCTTAGAGTGCAGATATTTTAAACGCACGAAGGAGATAGCTGTAGAAGTTATTGTACAAAGCCTGCTGCCAGAATTGGGCAATTTCGCAAACCGCAGACAAAATGGTCTTGTCAACTTAACGATACAAGTTCAAAATTAAGCTGTAAATTGCTGAGCAGTCAGGATCGCTCAATTTAGGGATTGCGACACGATACAGATAAAAACTTCCAAGATAGCCATCTCAGCCTCGATCTATCTCGCTTCTATTAATTACCCACTTACAAGATGTTATGCTACTCGGTTGTAGAGGTTCGGCATAACCCCTTTCTTAAAAGAACTGCAAATCTTTAACGATCGCTTGCTGCTGTACTTTGTGAATTCCTGATACTTACGGCAATGCTTAAACCCGCTACTAAAAAAGCGATCGCTCCTAAACTAACCGCCTCGCTCGGTGCCTTCAAACTGGATGGGGGAAATACGATATAGCCGAGTTTCAGTAACATGGCTCATGGGGCGCGGGCCACGAGAGTACCTCATCTTTGTGAGACTCGGCTATATGTGAAAATCGGAGTTAATATCTCGATCGACTGTAGCGCATTTAAATTGTATGTTTTGCGGCGAGGTGGAAAAAGCAAAGAGTCAAATCTTTTGGCCTTCTCCGCCTCTGTGCTTTCCCCCGTCAGCCATCACAGGCAATGTATCTCCGTAGCAACTGAAAGCGGGGCTTAGTTGCTGCCGGTAAAAGTCACTTCCGGAAACTTTGATTGAGCTTCAGTCATCGGGCGCCGTCTGCCTTCTTCTTGCCAGTAGTTGATTACTTCTGTGGCTTGGTTGAGGATTTCGACGCGATCGTTGTCCGCAATCCAGTGTTTGGCTTCGAGTTCGTTTTTGAGGTCTTCCCACGCATCTTTCCGGGGCCAGAAAAAGTATGATGTCAGCGGGCTAGTTCCTTTGCCGACAACTTGGTCTACGGCGAGGGCAACATTCTCTTCTAGCCAGAGAACTTTTAAGATGAACTTGGACAAGTAAACCTCCAGGGTTCGATCGAATTTGTTAAAAATTTCTACAATCGCTAAGCATAACACATTCTGTTCGATAATGAGTCATCGGTGATCAAAAGTTTTGTCGCGCGGCTGGGTTTTGCCCCCACAAGAAGCTCGAAACCGATAAAATTTGTGCAAAAATCGCCCCAGATACCAGGATAATTAAGTTGTGAACAGAGTTATTGTAGTTTTTGATATTGACGGTGTGGTGCGGGATGTGTCCGGTTCCTACAGGCGGGCGATCGCGGATGCGGTGGAACACTTCACGGCTGGTGCTTTTCGCCCAAATTCGATCGATATCGACTCTCTGAAGTCTGAGGGAGTTTGGAATAATGATTGGGAAGCGTCTTTGGAGTTAGTTTGCCGCTATTTTGAAGGGATTGGGCGATCGAGAAATCAACTCGCTTTCAACTATGACGAATTAGTCGCTTTTTTCCAAAGTCGCTATCGCGGAATAGATGAGAAAAATTGGACTGGTTATATTTGTGACGAACCGCTGCTGTTAAGTCCGGCTTACCTAGAAAGTTTAACGGTGGGAGGAATTGTTTGGGGCTTTTTTAGCGGGGCGATGCGGGATGAAGCTGCTTATGTTTTGGCAGGAAAACTGAGTTTAAATTCTCCTGTGTTAGTAGCGATGGAAGATGCACCGGGAAAACCTGATCCGGCTGGACTTTTTGCAGCAATTGAACAGTTGGAAAATTTGCACGGTTTAGCAAAAGATTTGCCGGTGATTTACGCGGGAGATACTGTTGCCGATATTTACACAATTGTGAAAGCGCGGGAAGTGCAACCAAATCGGGTTTGGCTGGGTATGGGAATTTTGCCGCCTCATGTTTTGGATGATTCTGTGCGCTGCGAGGCTTATGCTGCGGCGCTGAAAAATGCAGGTGCTGCGGCGGTTTTCAGGAATGTCGAAGAGTTGACGGCGGCGCGGATTGGAGAATTAGTCAATTGTTAGTTGGTAGGGGCGGTGCCAAGAGTGCCCGCCCTCTTAGTTGGTAGTTGGTAGTTGTTATTGGTTATTGGTTAGTTGGTAGTTGTTATTGGTTATTGGTTAGTTGGTAGTTGTTATTGGTTATTGGTTAGTTGTTAGTTGTTAGGAAAGTAACATACCCCTTGATGATTCGGCGGTTGAAACCGCGTCTACACAAACGATGTCGGCCTGCGCCGACTGTTTCATAAAGGCGATCGCCAACCCGGATTTGGTATGACAACGAATAACTGCCAACTGACAACGAACAACTAATAGGGCGGGCACTCTTGGCACCGCCCCTACCAACCAACCAATAACAAATAACAAATAACCAATAACAACTAACCAATAACAACCAACCAATAACAACTGACAACTTTCCCTTTAAGATTTCAAGTGCAAGAATTTGTCTAAGGCGCTGACTGCAACTGGCGGCCAGCGACGGGTATTGGCAACCCAGTCGAGGTCTTTGTAGCGGGAATCGAGGCCGACTGCGGCTACCCAATTGCTCTCAGCTTCGCCGCGATTTCCAGCTTCCCAAAGACAGGCGGTGAGGGCGGCTCTCATGTCGGCAAATTGCGGGTATCTGCGGACGATGTTTTTCATGTTGCGAATTGCTTCTTTGGTTTGCCCGTTTTGATACAGTGCGAGGGCGTGATTGGCGCGCGCAAAGGCGTATTCGGGGGCTAATTCAAAGGCTTTGCTGTAGTCGGCAATTGCTTGTTCCCATTTTCCTAAACCTGCTTTGGCGTTGCCTCGGTTGTTGTAGGCGGCTGGATCTTTGGGGTCTAATTCTAGCACGCGATTGTAGTCGGCGATCGCTTCTTCCCACCGTCCTAAACCTTCTAGGGCTGTGCCGCGGTTGAGGTAGGGATCGGGGGCTTGGGGAGCTAGTTCGATCGCTCTTTCGTAGTCAGCAATTGCTGGTTTTAGTTTGTTTTGGCTGACTCTAGAATTGCCTCGGTTGCTCCAAGCGGCGGCTTGTGAGGGAAATTTGTCAATGATTTGAGTCCACAAAGTTTCTGCAGCGGGAAATTTGCCTTCGTTTGTGGCTTCAAAAGCTTTTTGAACGAGTTCTCCCAATTCCTGCTGTTGAGCGGCGATATCTGTTGGTTGTACTTGTGCCGCAGCGGGTGCGATGTTTCCCAACCAAACTAACCCGGTTACAATTAATACTGTAAACAATGTGAAAAGTGAGCGAATCATTAATTTTGTTGGCAGTTGAAACTTTACTTAAACATATTATTAACCGAAATTGTCGGCGTTGGTTAGGGGATGTTTGAAAAGTCTCGGCGACTTAAGTCGCAGCTACACAGACAAAACCTGCCTCCGCAGGTTCTGAAACCCTGGATTTTCTTGAGTGGGCGCAGGCGGACTTTGGTTGTGCAGGATCGGTTTTAACCGCCAGTTTGTGTAGTGGCTACTAAGGATAATTTAGTGAAAAAACGATTGCTAATTTTGGGCGGAACGGGGGATGCGGCTAAACTGGCTGTCAGAGCTTCCCAAATCGCCGATGTTGAGGTGGTTTCTTCGCTAGCAGGACGCACTCAGCAGCCTTTTACTCCAAAAACGGGTACGGTGCGAATTGGGGGGTTTGGTGGGG
>NZ_JADEWV010000324.1 GCF_015207455.1 Microcoleus sp. LEGE 07076 | reverse complement strand
CAAGCCAAGGGCTAATTTCTGGTGCTCCCACTGCCAAAGGAAACAGGGACAGTGTGGGCGCTGGTACGATGACCCAGAGGCTGAGAAATAATCCAACTGCACTCAAAAACGAAGGGATGAACAGCGAGACTAGAAACGATACCAATGAGACTAGCTTTTTGCCGCTATTTTTAGGTTGCACAGATTTTTTCCCAAAGCCAGATTTTTAATTATTACGCCGTAAGTCCCCACTAGAGTACACTTTAAACCGCTCGATAGAACCTACACAAATCTAGACAAGCTAGATTGAAGTCTACTTCCTGCGCGGGCGCGGGCATGGGAGCGGTTAACACTCTTTGCAGGCTTCCAGGCGCAAGCTGCACCCGGTATACTTTTAAGCTAGTATAAAAGCTTGATGTTCGAGATTCAGTGCGGCATTCAGATCGCGATCGATGCTGATGCTGCACCCCGAGCAGTTAAACACACGTTCTTTGAGCGGCATTTCTTGAATATGTCCACAGCAAGAGCAAGTTAATGATACAAACCAGCGCTGGGCAGTTCGACTAATTATTGCTGTCTTGGGAGTTAATCCGGTTGGTAGATCTTCATAGGTTTTCAGTAGTCCTATTTTGGGTAGTTGAATCTTTCGATGGTCAATCTTGATTGTTCCTTCTAATGTGAAGCTATCTTGTTGACCTTTTCGCTATGTTTTGTCGAGTTATATACAGTATTGTCTAGTTATTTAGATGCAGTTATTAAACCCAAGAGCTGCTGAGGGGCTGATATTCATAACTTGAAAAGGGGCGAAAGTCATTATAGCATTGAGCAGTTATATTACACAGCAGGCGAAACTGGAGTGGTGTCGGCGGTAGATTGACTTGCTCTACGCGCACCTCTACTAAACTGGGATTCCTCAATAGAACTTCAAAAATCTCACTATTCAAATATCGCGGACAATACCCGACAATATAATGATCTTCTGTATTTAAAGTCAATGCTTTAGAATCATAATGATTTTGAAATTCGTGAGCTAACCACAAATTTTCTCCTGTCTCTAAGCGGTTAATTCGCTCAATTGCACAGGGTGGCAAATACCGCAGTCCCTGCAAGAAAAAGTGAAGGCGATACCGCCCTTCAGAATCTGGTTCAGGAATGAGAAAAACAGTTAGAGTATCTGTTTCTCGCCGCCCACCGCTGCGGGCTAGCATGGCAATTGGATCGCTTTCATCTTGAGGAAGATTTAGCCAGTGAATAAAACTTGGGTAATCGGGGCGATTTTTCGGCATTAGCCGATTAACAAATACGGAAAATAAGTAGGTTGATGTATATACTTCACCGAAGCGCGGAAACGAGGGCAAGGGTTCAAAACCGCACTTCTGTTGAGCTTCTAAAACGCCTTGCGTGTAGGTAAATTGGTAGTTGGTTCCGTCAAAGGTTAGCCTGCCAATGGGAAACCAGGAACGGCTGTTTGGATCTTGCCAAGCCAAAAAAAGCGTTGAGTGTGTTTTCACGGTAGCGTTTTCCTCAAGTTAAGCAGTCTGTGTTGATTGAATTCAAGAATCTTTTGGGCAAACTCGGCTGCAATCGGTGAGATACGAGTGTTAGGAATTCGATTAAAAATATCCACCATATTCGCCTTTGAGATACTTTCAAGTCGCTCAAGCCATATATGCGCTGCATTCGGAAATCGACGTGCAGCGCAGTCAAATACATCAATTGTTTTGAGAGGCTTTTTATCATCAACGTTGCCATAAAACGCTGAGAAACATTTGTTAGCATAAGCCTCAACTGAGCGTTTTTGCCTTTGTTCATCTGAGAGGTCGCGCCCCAGACTGGAAGCATGATCGTAACTGGGTGCTAGGTGTGTTGTCTTGGATGTAGGGGACGCTAGATTTACTGTTTCAGATGCAGTGGGTGCTAGGTGTGTTGTTTCGGATGTAGTAGGCACTGCCTTATTTCGGACAACACCCCAGTTTTCGTGGTGGCGATCGCCATTGCCAATCCACGCATCTAACAGAAGATAGCCGACAAACACTTCTACAGCTTTTTGGATGCCACTGGGTACTGTGCAACCAATAGGTAAATTCACAGATTCATCAGAGATAATTCTCAACACTAGATCAATTGTATGTTGTGACAGGTTGTAGGTTGCAAAGGTGGGGTAATTTGGCACGATGGGAGTAAGAAGTTCGTTACCGTGAACGAGGGTGCCACCGTTAGGCAAAAAGTAAGAAGAGACTACACCGAGATTCCCCTCACTCGTGGCGGCCAGTTCATAATTAGCATGAGGAATTCCCAGTAATTCGCACAATTCGGAGGCCACTTTCTCTGCCCAATCTTCGCCTAAATCAAGTCTTGCTTGTTTGTACAGGCAGCGGCCGAGTTCTGGGTGTTCAAACCAAAACTTATACTTGCTCCCCATTGCTTCCTGATTAGAGAGTTCGTAAGCTTGAGGGGTAACAATAATGATGGGAAATTCATCGGACATAAATTGGAGAACCTATTTCTTTCGCCGTACTCGCAGTTGACAAATATAGCAACCGCTTTCGTCGGTTAGAACACAAAGTCCGGTAGGGTTCATGAATGACCCCTACCTTGTGCTAACCTGACGCTCATCTTTCAGATAGAGCGCGGGACTTCCCACGAGTTAGTTAAAATCCGCTTCATTTTTCCAATCCCTCACCCACCAATGCTTCCAGTTCAGCTAACAGCTTCTCTAGTTTCTTTTGCTTTTTGGGGTCATCCCAAACTTTAGACTTTTTCACTCGCTGCAAAGCTGCATCTACACGATTTAAAAGCGATCGATCCGGTGCAGTCGCCGGACCTGTATTTTGGGCTTTTAAATCGGCAATGCGCTGTTTGATTTGGGTCAGAGAGAGGTCGAGATCGATCGCCTCCTCTAGTAATTGGGAGCGCTCTGAGCTATCCTTAACTCGGGCGATCGCTCTGGCTTTGGTATACTCAATCCGTCCTTTCCGCAGCGCTCCAATCACATCATCTGGCAGGTTCAGCAAGGGGAGGCGATTGGTTCGGAAACTCTCTGGAGTGTACTTCCCGACGAGTACAAATATATCGCTTACTATTTGCCACTCCGAGCTGTGGATAACGTTATCCACACCTGCGCGTTCTGGGTGCGCGGCCGCTCCGAGCAAAGCAATAACAGACGAGGAGGTAGAGTTTAATTTCATTGCCAGCAATTGCAGAATCCCCTCGGTTTCCTCAATCGCATTCAAATCTTCCCGCTGCAAGTTCTCCAGCAGTGCAATTTGCAGAGCCTCTGTGTCTGTCAGTTCCCGAATCACGACAGGAACTTCAGTCAAGCCTAACGACGACGCGGCTCGATAGCGCCGTTCTCCCGCTACCAATTCGTACTTGTTGCCATCTATGGGGCGTACCAGGAGCGGTTGCAGAATCCCTAGCTGCTTGACTGACTCCACCAGTTCTTGCATAGCTGTCGGAGCGAAATAGCGGCGCGGCTGCTGCTGGGGCAAGACAATTTTGTGTATTGAGACAAATTCGGATGCGGCATCTGCACTGTCGCTGGTTCCTAATAGAGCCTCAACTCCTTTGATTTGATAAGGCTGACTGTCGCGCTTTTGATTCATGCCAGAGCTAAGAGTCCTTGTGCAATAGTATCGAGTACGGCGACGGCTGGATGTTTTGGATTGTACACGGCCAGAGGTACGTGTTGCTGTGACGCATCGGCAAAAGCCACAGTCCGAGGCACAGGGGGGTAAATCGCACCAATCTTCTCCAGAGAAGTAGTAATTGACTGCAAACTTTGAAAGGCCTGCACAGTACGGGTATCGTACAGCGTCGGAATCACTCCAGCAATCTGCAATTTCCGATTAGCGCGTTTTCTGACGCGAGCAATGGTTTGCAACAGCAATTCGGTTCCTTTGAGAGCTTTATATTCAGTCTGAATTGGAATTAAGACGTGAGTGGAGGCAACTAGACTGATATAGGATAGGATGCCTAGCGAGGGAGGGCAGTCTATCAATATGAAGTCATAGTGCGAGCTAAGGGGGTCAATGACTTCTTTTAGCCGACTATCTCTCATGTCAGCCATTACCAGTTCCAGCTCTGCTCCGCTCAAATTAATATTAGAAGGGAGCAAGTCCATGTTGTGAAGGTTTTTGCGGAGCGCCGCGTCAGAACCGTTCATAATGGACTCGTACACAGTTTCCTGTAACTCAGAGGGTTCCAAGCCCATGAAGGCGGTAAGTGAGGCTTGGGGGTCCATATCTACTAACAAGACTTTTTGCTTCCGCTTGGCTAAATGGTAGCCTAAATTCATTGTCAAACTGGTTTTGGAGACGCCGCCTGACTGGTTGAACAGCGCAATAATTTTGCTCATTTATTTTTAAGCACGCTCTGAAACGTGTTGATTAAACAATATTAGTGGACTGCGGCTTATTGTAAACTAATCCTTGAAAGAACTTTGAGAACCGCCTTTTATAACTGCGATCGCAGTTATCATTGAACAGAGATGTTGAGGGGAGCATCCCGATGCAAGCAAGTTGTCTCAAAAGACAACGGCAGTATAGGGCTTTAGAGGGATATCAGCGGTGTTTTTGCAAAATCGGGATGCTCCCGATGTTGACAGGGTAAGCGCATCTAATTTGGTAGTTAAATATACAGATTATTTGGCACATTTATATAATGACAGATATCGTTTGAGCATCAGAGATGTTATCTAGTAGACTGATCAGTACAAAGTTTCTATCTTA
>NZ_JADEWV010000323.1 GCF_015207455.1 Microcoleus sp. LEGE 07076 | reverse complement strand
GGGCGGGTTCGTCTAAATCTTTGACACCGATCAATAAACTATAAAAACCCGCCCCCCCCCAACGATCGCACTTCTCCAATAAAAATTGCCTAAAAAAAAGACCTTCCTACAAAATCGTCAAATAGGTTTCCGTAGGACTAATCGGCAAAGCCTTCAAAGTTTGATTCTGCAAATCAATTTCCAACCCCAAAGCTTCTAAAGGTATCACTCCTAAAAGAGCATCGGTTCCTCCCGGTAATTCCAAACACTCAAAAGTTCCTTCTCGCTCAAACATAGATATGGTAGCATCTCGGAAAATTCGGGCTTTGCCAATACCCATTGCTGTTGCTACATCCACTTCTTTCAGGATTTTTAGTCCCAGTTTGGCGATCGCATCCTTTGGTAAACATAAGGTAGTAGCTCCCGTATCTACCAACACATTTTTGAGAGTTATCGATCGAACTCGTTCGGGTGAAATTGTGCCATCTTCCGCCCGAATTTGGTCGGCGCGATTAACAATTGTCAGAGTGGCAAAAACTTTTCCCATATTCGTGTTACTTTGAGTTTGCATTGTTGCCTCCTACTTAATTGTTGGAGTTGTTTCTCACTTTAATTGTAACTAATATTGAGGTGCGACCGCACTTATTCCTTTGAATTCCACTCCCTAACATCTTCCTCAGAAATGTGATACCGATAAAAAGTAGAACCCTTCACAGTCACTTGAATTTTACCTTTACCCTTTTGGGCCCTCTCACTCTCAATAGTCACTTTTCCAAACCCTGTTTCCTTCCAAGTTTCACACAAAATCTTCTCAACTTGACTCAAAACCTGATTAATCGGATTCTCTTTACTTTCTGGCCCAGATGGCATATCTGTTTCTAGGTTCAGGTTTAACTTAACTTTGCTGTTGCTGTCGCCTGCTTTGTTATCCCGATCGCCTGCTGCATTCTCTGATACAAACCTCATACCTTCTTACTCCCTAAATTCCAGCCTTTATTTACATTGCGGAAATAGCTTGATGTTTTTACGCATAGTTCCAGCTTTTGTAACAATCATTTACACGATCGCTCCCAAAGCCACAGACAGTGAAGCACCTATGACCCGCGATCGCCCAATCTAGGCATTACCGCAGAACCCAAGAACGTATAAAATGAAAGGTGGTGAGTTTCAGGAGTGCAAGCTATTCCTACAACAGCGCAAGTATGGCAAACCTTCGTTCTTTGTTGTTCTGCGACAATCATGTATCGGAGTGTTAACTTAGTCCGCTTAGATGAACGCACGGGTAACGTTTACTTCTTAGCGGGAGAAGAAATAAAAATATAAATCAAACCCAACGGAGAAGCAATATTTGTATGAAACCTAACTTCAATGAAATGAGCCGAAAAGAGTTACGCACCTATGTCCTCGCTCATCGAGATGATGATGAGGCATTCTATGCCTTAGCTGACAAAATCTCTGCAGATGCAGCCAATAAAGTGCCACTTCCCCTCCTAAAATCATTAGAGGATATGGAAAATTATCCAGAGTTTCTGGAAAAACTTCGTGGAGATCCGGGCCACCAAGAATCAGCTTAGATGTAGTTGGGGCGGGTTCACCTAAATCTTTGACACGGATCAACAAATTATCTAAACCCGCCCCAACAGCCAATAAATGCTCTAAACTGGCCTCAGAATTGGCAGAGATTTTAACCTATTTCCGCACAGCTTCCAGCAAGCGAGAATAGTAAAAGCTAGTGCTGTTCATGGCTGTTCTGTTAATCGCAAAACCGTTGCTTTCTAGGATTTTGATAATATCTGCTTCGCGGTGCTGGTAAGCGCGGGTAGTTTTGCTCGGCCCGGGGAAAAGTTCGCCAAATTTTTTGAGGGCGGTAAGTGCTACAGTTTTGGGGGCAAAACTGAGAATTAGTCGCGATTGGGCGATCGAACTTAGGTGTGCGATCATTTCGGCTGCCTTATTCTGAGGATAGTGGATCAGCACGTCCAAGCAAATAACCGTGTGAAATTTGCCGGTTAAGGCTTCTAAATCCTGGGCTGCGAAGGAGATGTTGTACAGCTTGCCGGGAACTGCTGTCGATCGAGCATAGGCTTCTGCTACCATCTTTTCAGAGATATCGCTAGCGCCAACAATTGCCCCAGCCTCAGCTAGGGGAATGCTCAAAGATCCCACACCGCAGCCGGCATCGCAGATACTCAGCCCGGCCAAATTGCCGTCAGCTTGCAGCCATTCGATGACTGTATCCACCGTTTTTTGGTGCCCGGTGCGGATGTCTAGTTGAACTTTGTTGACTTTGCCGTCGCCGTAAATTCGCTGCCAGCGATCGAATCCCGTCGAGTTAAAATACTGTTTGACAATATCCTTGTCATTTACCAAATTCATCTTTCTGCCTGCTGCTGAGTTATTGCCAACGATTAAATATTATAATTTTAATTAGCCCTAACTTAAAAAAATATGGTGCTACAAGACCATTTCCGCCCGCCACTGTCAGTGCGCCGTCACTGGCACGCCTTTCACAATGCTTGGGCGACTTATATTGCATCGGATTTAAATGCCAAATTACCCGAAGGTTACTTTGCCGAACCCAACGTGCAATTTGGAATTGAAATTGATGTCGCAGCTTTTGAGGAACCTCTACCGGAGTTTGATTGTCCAGAGACGGTAATTTGTTTACCAATAGATTTTCCCAACAATTGGATATCACCGCCAGCCCAAATAGTGCCATTTTTACCTTTGTCGGAAACTGTGCAAATCAATATTTTTAACACAGAAGGCGGCCCGGTTTTAGCAGGTGCAATTGAATTAGTAAGTCCTGCTAACAAAGATCGTTCTACTCATCGCGGTGCTTTTGTTTCTAAATGCGAGACGTATTTGCGACAGGGAATTGGGTTGGTAATAGTTGATGTTGTGACTGCAAGAAAAGCAAATCTCCACAATGAATTGTTAGCCCGTTTAGGAGGAGGAAGTGCTTTGCTTTTCGACGCTGAGCTATATGCTACAGCTTATCGCCCGATCGAGCGAAATGGCAACCAATACCTCGATATTTGGCAGGAAAAATTGGCTGTAGGTTCCGCGCTGCCTGCTTTACCGCTGTGGCTACGGGGTGAGATTTGCCTGGCTGTGGAATTAAATAATATTTACGATCGAACTTGCCGAGAACACCGAATCATCTCTAGTCCGGTTAATTGCTGATAAATCCCATAATAATGAATAACTAATGACTTAAAGCAACCGATGCCAAGTTAATTCTTTTGTCGGTTCATCCAAGTGCCAACGTAATAATTGACTGGCAGATTTACCGATTATTCCTGAAATTCCCATCGCCTTTCTGGGAGATTCAGTTGCTAGGGCGATCGCACTTTCGGGTTCGCAAATTCCCCACTTCACCAAATTCTGCACTCCCGCCAACAGCGGCAGAGTTGTACCCGCCAAAGTAGCAGATTCCAGGGGCGTGTGGTAATCCAATCTGATCCAAGCCGTACCTTTTTTGACTTCTATTTGTCGGGAATCCCAAGGATAAACACCGTCAGGCAAACCCAAAGGAGCTAAAGCATCGCTGACCAAAAAAACGCCTGTGTCGTATCTGCCAGCGCGCAGCAAAAAATCAATCATTGTCGGAGAAACGTGCTTGCCGTCAGCAATTAAACCGCATTTTACGCCCGGATAAACGATCGCAGCGCCCAACAAACCCGGTTCTCGGTGGTGCAAACTCGGCATCGCATTAAAAGCGTGAGTTACCATTGAAGCTCCTTGGGCAAAAGCTTGCTGTGCTTGCTCTGCTGTCGCTTGGGAGTGTCCGAGACTGACGGCAATTCCCAAACTTTGCAAATAGGGAATGACTTCGCCGCTGCTGTCCAATTCTGGCGCTAAAGTAATTATTTTGACAATATCCGCACAGTCTCCTAAAACTTCCTTCACATTCTCTATAGTTAGCGGTAATAAAAACTCAACTGGGTGAGCTCCTCGCTTCTGCGGGTTGAGAAAAGGGCCTTCTAGGTGAACGCCGATTATTTCGGCTGTTTTAGTTTTATTGGTTGCTAGATTGGCGGTTTTTGCAGTGCGGATATAATTTGATATCGTCGAGAGCGATCGCCTAAACTTATCCAGGGAAGTTGTCACCAAAGTTGGCACAAAAGCATCTACTCCCTGATACCATAAAAATTGAGAAATTTTCGCTAAAACTTCAATATCTTTGCTTTCTAAATCGGGGAAAGCAAAACCGAGAGCTCCGTTAATCTGCAAGTCAACACCACCGAGAGAAATCCAATCGCCTGCTGCATCAAGCACTTGCAAATCAGGAGGGTACATCAGTTTAAATACCTTGTCCATCGGGCAAACTTCTTGAATGATGCCTGTTTCGTCAACAGCAAGCATTTGCAAATCCTTGCAACCGGGGATGCGAGCGTTGAGAATATTTATAGGGGCGGCAGTTGGGGTTGTGGCTTCATTCATCCGATTTGAGATTTTAAATTAGAAATTAGAAATTTGCTCGCCTCAATCTGGGGCTGGTTGTGAGAATGCTGAGTTTTTGGATTTCTGCACTCTTGGCTGGTGACTAAATTGCTTTTGAGCGTCAGTTTTCCGACAAAATATCTAAATTTGAGTTAACGCCATAATTTAAAATTAGCATTGATCTGAAATCTCACACCTGAAAATTGCATGAATCAACCAACAGTTGGAATTATCATGGGTAGCGATTCGGATTTGCCAACCATGTCTGATGCGATCGCCATTTGCGAAGAATTCAACATACCTTGTTC
>NZ_JADEWV010000036.1 GCF_015207455.1 Microcoleus sp. LEGE 07076 | reverse complement strand
TCTTAATTAAACACTTTGACTTATTCTACTTCTTTTATAGTTGAAAGTAGGGTGCGTCAGCTAGGATTATTTCTGCGACAAACAAACAATCTCAAAACTGACGCACTCCTCCAATAAATGGTGCGTCAAAATCATACTTTCGGCGCTGATGCAAGAATCTCAAAACTGACGCACCCTACCACTAAAGCCTTCTTATTCCTTCCCCCTTCTTTTAATTACTTCGTTGCTACCACAGCCAAATTCCAAGCCAACCGCTTCATCAAAGGCAACTTCTTCAAAAAACCATCCAACCCTTCTAGCCGAGAGTATTCCGCCTTCAATCTCTCTTCTTCGATAATAATTTTTTTCCAATAACGCTCCTGATTGGGATGCACTTTTTCGATTAAATAAAAACGTAAAAAAATCCACAGCGCCGTCAGCCAAAATGTATCGTAAACCGTATCCGAAAACAAAGATTTGACAATATCCACAATATTAATATCCAAAGGACTTTCATCCTCAGTCCGCACCTCAGTCGCCATTTTTCGGTAAACATTAATCACCGGATTGTGCTTCATAGGATCCCAAAAACAAGCTTTTCCCCCTGGTTTCAGCACTCGGTACATTTCGCGAATTGCCTTTTCCGGTTCCGGCAAGTGGTGCAGCAAATTAGAAGCGTAAACAATATCAAAACTGTTATCTGGAAAATCTAGCGCCATTGCATTGACAGTGCAACCTTCTACGATAACGCCGTTTTTTTCGGCTAATTTCAAGGCCACATCTACCATGCCCTGAGAATAGTCTGCAGCTACGCATTGCGCGCCTTTTTTGGCAAAATAAACGCTGTTTTCTCCAGCACCGCAGCCTAAATCTAAGAGGCGTTTTCCGGTAATATCGCCTATTTGTTTGAGGATAAATCTATTTTCTGGGGCAGTACAAGCTTCAAAGTAATCATTGACTCGAATGCCGTCAATATCTATTGTTGATGCCCAGGCATCGTGGAATTGTCGCTCTTTGTTTAAGGTTTCTTCTTGCATTTTTTACATGATTATTTTTAGGTAATTAAGTTAATTTGTTAACCGCAGATGAACGCGGATTAAGGCAGATTAATTGAGTTTGATCTGCTTCGAGCTGGGTTCGCCTGCGGTTTGGTTTAAGCAAGATGGCTGACTGCAAATTGATCAGCGCTGTGCTTGTGCAACAACTTGATTTGCGATCGCAGTTGGCTGTTCGGAGGATTTTTCAGGCTGCAATGACACGTACAGTCGATTTAAGGCGCTGATGTATGCTTCTGCGGAGGCGACTATGATGTCGGTATTTGCCGAGTGACCGGAAAATACTTTGCCTTCGTGGCGCAGGCGAATTGTTACTTCGCCGATCGCATCTATGCCCGATGTCACCGACTGTACTGAAAATTCGATCAACTCGTTGGGTACATTTACCACGCGGTTAATTGCCCTGTAAATTGCATCTACGGGCCCCGTCCCGATCGCCGCATCGGTCAATTCTTCGCCCGATGGATTCCGCACAGTGACGGTTGCTGTCGGGCGAGATTTGTCGCCGCAGGAAACCTGCACCAATTCTAAGCGAAAAAGTTCCGGTGCTTGGTGGGCTTCATTATTGGCGATCGCCTCCAAATCCCAATCGGTAATCTCTTTTTTCTTGTCGGCTAAATCCTTAAACTTGACAAAAGCCTTATTTAGTTCATCGTCTGCCATTTCAAAACCCAACTCTTTTAAGCGAGTGTGAAAAGCGTGGCGGCCGGATAATTTGCCGAGTACGATTTGATTTTCGGTTAAGCCGATCGACTCAGCGTCCATAATCTCGTATGTCAGCTTATTTTTCAGCACTCCGTCTTGGTGAATACCCGACTCGTGGGCGAAAGCATTTGCTCCCACAATCGCCTTGTTTGGCTGCACCAACATCCCCGTTAAATTCGATACCAAGCGCGATGTTTTGTAAATTTGGCGCGAGTCAATATTCGTCAGCGGTTCCTCGGAATCTGCAGGTCTGCCCAAGAAAGGATTGAAATATTGCCGTCGCACGTAAAGCGCCATTACCAACTCTTCCAAAGCTGCATTTCCCGCGCGTTCGCCAATCCCGTTAATCGTGCATTCTAACTGTCTGGCGCCATTTTTTACCGCTTCCAAAAAGTTAGCCACAGCCAATCCTAAATCATTGTGACCGTGAACCGAAATAATTGCCCGATCGATATTCGGCACATTTTCTTTAATTCCCCGAATCAAAGCCCCAAACTCGCTCGGAGTCGTGTAGCCTACAGTATCGGGAATATTTACAGTTGTCGCCCCCGCTGCGATCGCCCGTTCCAGAACCCGATACAAAAACTCCGGTTCCGAACGACAAGCATCTTCCGGCGAAAACTCCACATCATCCACAAAAGATTTTGCGTAGGCCACCATTTCCGGCACTATTTCCAGAATTTCTGCCCGCGTCTTTTTCAGCTTATACTCCAAGTGAATATCAGACGTAGCCAGAAACGTATGAATTCGCGAATTTACCGCCGGTTTCAGAGCTTCTGCTGCTGTTTTAATATCCGGCTTTCTCGCCCTTGCCAAACCGCAAATTGTCGGCCCATTTTCCGTGCCAACCGATCGGGCTATTTTTTGAACTGCCTCAAAATCTCCCGTGCTGGTGAAAGGGAAACCCGCTTCAATCACATCCACGCCCAATCTCGCTAACTGGCGGGCAATAGTTAGCTTTTCATCCACATTCAGAGATGCACCCGGAGATTGTTCTCCGTCCCGCAAAGTCGTGTCGAAAATAATCACTCGGTCTTGACTTGGTTGAGTTTTCATAGGTCTCAAAAGTTGACTGTTGACTGTTGACTGTTAAGTGTTGACTCTTTGAACAATACCGATCCAACCGGAAACGATATTACGCATTATGTCAATAATTAATAACTAATAACTACTAACTAATAACTAATAACTACTAACTACTAACTACTGACTAATAATCCATTTTTTCGATATGTTCCCTAATTTCATTTAGGTCTATATACCTATCTGTAGCATTTCGTAACTCTCTAGCAATCATTCCTTCGGTGGATACCACAGTAATATGAGTATTTTTAGATCGTAGTAGCTCGATCGCCCGCTCAAAATCCCCATCCCCGCTAAACAGCACAACTTGGTCGTATTGATCTACCGTATTAAACATATCAACCACAATTTCTATGTCTAAATTAGCTTTTTGAGAATATCTGCCCGAAGCATCATCATAATATTCCTTAAGAATCTTAGTGCGAACCGTGTAACCGAGACTGATCAAAGCATCTCGAAACCCCCTTTGATCTTGCGGGTCTTTCAAACCCGTATACCAGAAAGCATTGATCAAGATGACATTTGGCTGCGAAGTTTTGAAATATTCGAGCACCCTGCGAGGATCAAAAAACCAACCGTTCTTTTGTTGAGCGTAGAACATATTGTTCCCGTCCACAAAAATAGAAAGGCGGTTCATTAAGTTTGTCATAGAACTTAGACCTAATAATTGTAGAAAGAAGTTAATCTAAATATCACATTTTAGCAATATGGAGCTAACTGAGGCAATAGATTAAACTTCAGAAAACTCCATCCCCCCAGTATTTCATATTTTCGGCTCTACCGCCAGAGGGTTATATTAACCCTGCTTGCCTTCGATCGACCAAACCTGCGATCGAACCTGACGCCGCATAACTCAATGGTTAGTAGTCGTCGGCTGCGGCGTCAGCTTAATAGGGGTTAAAACTACTGCCAAGCAGGCATAGGCCCACGCCATTACAGTACCTTTTACTCCCCTAATTTCATAGCTGAGGGTAGAAGTGCTCAAGCCTTTTTGCTTTCAAGGGCCCAGCGAGCTAATTCTGTTCGGTTGTGCAGACCTGTTTTGCCCAGCATATTGCTGACGTGGCTCTCTATAGTCCGCTGGCTAACATTCATCACGTCTGCAATTTGACGGTTTGCCATACCCTGCGCTAGCAACTGTACCACCTTTAATTCAGTTGGAGTCAATTCGACATTGCGGCGCGCCTTAATTCTTGGGCCGCTCTCAATACCGGGAGTTGAGTGGCGAATTAAACGGGATGCTGCTTTCAGAGAAGATTCTACTTGAGCTACCAGTTCTTCTGGTTCAAAAGGCTTGACTATATAAACGTCAGCCCCTGTGCTCAAGCCTTTTACTCGATCAGAACTTTGACCTTTTGCGGACAAGAAAAGAACTGGAATCCAGTTCGTGCGCGGGTCTTCTCTGATGTGTTTGACTAAAGTGTACCCGTCCATTTCCGGCATCATCACATCGCAGATGATCAAATCGGGGACTTCTTCTTCGAGTTTTTCTAGGGCGTGTCTGCCGTTTTCTGCTGTGATGACGTTATAGCCCCGAAACTCTAAGTAATCCTTGACTAGCAAGATCAAGTTTGGGTCGTCGTCAACCAGCATCAGCCGTTTTTGGTCTCCTGAATTGTCCTTCATGTTTGTTCCCGCTACAGTACCCCGCACAATTTCTTGTTTTGACTCTTGTTTGTTCGCCATCCGCCGCTGACACCTACCCCCGCTTGACGGCGGCGGAGGGCGAAAGCGAGTGATGCTGTTGCGCTAAGGGGAAAGCGGGGCGGGTGTTACCGCTTCCCTTTCCCAGCGATCGGACTTTGTTTGTAAATGCCTTACCGCTAGGAACAAAGCCAAAACCTATGACGGACGATCGCTCCCTTAATCATGACGATCCGGCTGAAGTTAACAAAAATTATCTTCCAAGAAGCTAACTGTCATCGATTAAGTTGTCGGACTTTGATTTATGGGATAAACCCGCTCGCAGAGCCTAGTGTGAGATATTTAATCTGGAGATGTTCAATTGCAAGTTGATGCCCCGATTTTAATTGTTACTTTATAAATTTAGAAAAATCTCAAAACTCCTTACTTACGTATTTAACTATTTATAGTGTAGTTTGGCAAACTGCCTGATGTCTGCTACTGAAAAACTTTTGGGCAAAATGTCCCCCGATCGAACTTTTTCAGTAGCAACCTCCTGAAAAAACTCAAGCGACCGGCCACACTACCTGAGACTGGAAAAGAAAGTACAGTTGTTTGCTCGCGATCGCTCATTAGCCCCCAATGCTCTGAGCTTCACAGCCTTAAACTTAGCACCTTGCTTGTAACGCCGTGCTTGTAACGCCGTGCTAAATACATTTAAATGCCTGGTTTGCCCCGATCGGGCTGCGACAAAGCATGAGTTAAAAAAGCGTATTCTTCAACGACCTGCTGTCCGATCAGATGTTCCTGAATAATTCTCTCAATGACGGGGGGCGTGACATCGCGATACCACACTCCGTCTGGATACACTACCATAATCGGGCCTGACGCGCACACTCGCAGGCAATTGGCTTTAGTCCGAAAAATGCAAGTGGGCCGATCGGCACTTGGCTTGTCCAACCCCAATTCTTGCAAGCGTTTTTTTAAGTAATTCCACGCTACCAGACTGGTTTCTCGATCGCAGCACTTGGGCAATGTTTGGTCGGCACAGATAAAAATATGTCGCTCCATTCGATCGATTCCCAGGCTTTTGACACAAGCGCTCAAGCCTTGGCTGCAAGATTCATCCTGATTTTCTGTCATTATATTCACTCGTCAACAGTAATTTTTGGGCGATCGAAAGCCATCACCTCATCATCCCATCACCAAATCTCCCATAAGCCGTACTGCATTTAAATTGTATATTTCGACGATCGATCAAAAATCTTCTCCCACTCTCCCCATCTCCCCAAACGCGCCAAATATATTTCAAGTTGTAACAAATGATTCCCAAAAGCGCCAATTTGTCTCAAATTAGTGAAAGCTCGTGCCCGCGAAAAGGAGTTTTCCGAATTATGTCTTTAACAGATACCCAAGTCTACGTAGCGCTCGTAATTGCTTTGATTCCTGGAATCTTGGCTTTCCGGCTTTCTACCGAACTGTACAAGTAGTTTCGAGACACCAGTCGCGAACCGCAAAATGCCTGCCTTTACAGTTAAATCTCGAAATTACAGACAATTGCAGCAGCAGTGGGGTAGATTGTTTGTGGTCAGCAAGAGGAAACTGCAAGGGCAGGCATTTTTATTGGGAAATTGCGTCATCAGCCGTCACCCAGTCTCAAAAATTTTGGTGAAAGGCACCGTCACGAACCGAGTCGGGTGTGCGTTAAGCTCCGAATTTGCTCTTTGTACTCTAAAACGTCAGTCTCACGTATTTGAAAAAAAATTATGCAAGCGATTCAACCCACCGTTACCCCACTGCGTCCTGTAAAAACTCCCCCTCGGGTTACTTCTGGTCGCAGCAGCAACCGCCGCCAGCGTTCCTACCCTCACCAAACGCTCGCCGCCGAAACAGGAGTTAAGCTAGCAGTCAACATTGTACTTTCAGTCTGTGCAATTTCTGCTGTGATTCAGCTTTGGCCTCACTACCAGGCCGTGCAAGAAAAGTTGCAGGAAATTCAAGCGGAAGTCAATCTTACCCAAGAAAGAGTAGATAAGTCGCGATCGGACTTTAACCGCTACTTTGACCCAAGTCTTGCTAAAACTGTGATGCAAGAGCAAAGCAATCGAGTTGACCCCCAGCAGCGTCCGGTGATTTTGCAGGAATCAGAGACACCAGAGGTCGAGGAATCTACCCCGCAACCTTAACCTTAAGGGAGTCATCAGTCATTAGTCCGCAGTCATCAGTCAGTAGGGGCGGTGCCTGTGAGTGCCCGCCCTCTCAATCAGCAGTCCGCAGTCATTAGTTGCTTGTATCCCGGCACTTTTTAGTGACAGTCTGGTTAATTTTGATACGAAGTGTATCGATCGCTCAATCTGTAATTTTGCTTCTAGTGACCAACAAGTGAAAAGTCATAGCTAATGACTAATGACTAATGACTAATGACTACTGACTGCTGACTACTGACTACTGACTACTGACTTGGCCATCACGGTTTTTTCCTTCAGCAGTTGGAGTGCAGCTTGATATTGCAAGTCGGCTTCGGTAGCGATTCGATCGCGCGCAATCGGTTCTAGCGGCACTACCCGATCGGGTAAAATCCCCAATTTGTTAATATCCGTGTGGTTCGGTGTCTCGTACTTAGCAACAGTCACCGCCAACCCGGAACCGTCAGACAAATCAAACAAAGACTGAATCAGCCCTTTGCCAAAAGTCTTTTGTCCCACCAATTGAGCTCTGCCGTTATCTTGCAGCGCACCAGCCAAAATTTCGCTAGCGCTGGCCGTTCCCTTGTTGACCAAAACAATTAGCGGATCGGCAGTCAAAGCCCCTCCAAAGGCTTCAAAACTGCCGAGAATGCCTTGTCGGTTCACCGTGTAGACGATCGTCCCGGAATCGAGCCACAGGCGGGCAATTTCAATCCCTGCTTGCAACAGTCCGCCCGGGTTGTTCCGCAAATCGAGAATGTAGGCGGCGGCTCCTTGTTTTTCCAAACGGTCGATCGCGCGGGCGACTTCCTCAGTCGCATTAGCGCTGAATTGACTCAAGCGAATGTAGCCCAGCGGTAAATTGTCTGGCCCCGACTGCAATTCGGCGTAAACCGGGTTGAGTTCAATGCGATCGCGCACCAACTCAATATCTTCAGGAGCGTCTCTTCCTTCGCGCCCCACGGTGAGGGTGACAGCAGTGCCGATGCGGCCGCGCATTCGAGTTGCCGCTTCGTCTAGGCTCAATTCTGAGGTGGGAGTGCCGTCAATTTTCAGGATGCGATCGAGCGGTTGGATGCCGGCTCTATCTGCGGGTGAATCGGCCAAAGGAGCCACCACTGTCAGAGTATTTGTCTGCGAGTCGATCGCAATTTGCAGCCCCACACCAGTCAGTTCTCCCGAAGTATTCACCTGCAAACTGCGGTACTGTTCGGGTTTCAGCAGTCGAGTGAAAGGGTCGTCCAGATTCGCCAGCATCCCCTGAATCGCCGTGTAAGTCTGCTGTCTGTCGTTGAGCGGTTGCTTGACAGCTTGTTGGCGGAGCGACCACCAATTTTTATTGTTGAATTTGTCATCCACGTAAGAGCGGTTGACAATGCGCCAAGCTTCGCTCACAAGCTGCTGTTCGGGAGTTAGCGCCGCCGCCGGCTGCGCCCACCCACCTAGAACTAGGGCGACTTGGAGAAAAAGTAATATAGCAATCTGGAAAACTCGTCTGTGCATGATGTTTCTGTAAAAGATACGCAAGTATTGCATCAGGTGTATTTTTAATTTGTAGGCTTTCAAGCTTTTGCGCTGTCAACTTTCGCCCAGACATTCAGGATTCGTCAAATGTCCGCCGCCAACAAAAATTTTTTTAACTTAACATTACATCGCCCAATTAGTGAAGTTTTATCATGAATATTAAAATTTACCACCCCGGAACCCCCTGACAGACCCCGACTGCGGTATCGGGTTCGGCTCTGGGCTGTCTGCCTGCTTGGGGCGGATGTTGAGCTTGCAGAAAATGCTATTTGAGAGGCAGCCAAAAGCGATCGCGCACGTGAAAATTGCACTGCAATTATGTTACATTTTTTATCATAGTCTGGAATTCGATCGGGCAATGCCAGCGAGCAGGAACAAGCGACAGCCCAGTTTCCGATCGCTCGCGGGCAATATCGCCTGCATATAGTTCCTTTCGTCAGCTCCCCATTTAAAAATAGCCTCAGCCATTTGCGAGTTCAAGCAAGCTGCTCGGGGCGGGGCGACAAAAAAACATTGTGGCTGCAGCCCGCTTACCTCAACCACAGCAATATTCTTTTAGGAATTCTGGCTCCATGTTTTCTAAACAAATCACCGACTCAAAAACCTACCAGTGGTTTGAGGAACGCCTGGAAATTCAGGCGCTTGCCGACGACATAACTACCAAGTACGTACCCCCCCACGTCAATATCTTTTACTGCTTGGGCGGAATTACTTTAGTTTGCTTTCTGATCCAGTTTGCTACCGGCTTCGCCATGACTTTCTATTACCGTCCCACGGTAGCAGAAGCTTTTTCTTCAGTGCAATACCTGATGAACGAGGTCAACTTCGGCTGGCTGATCCGCTCCATCCACCGCTGGTCTGCCAGCATGATGGTACTGATGATGATTTTGCACACTTTCCGGGTTTACCTGACCGGCGGCTTCAAAAAGCCCCGCGAATTAACCTGGGTGACAGGAGTAATCTTGGCAGTCATCACTGTTTCTTTCGGCGTGACCGGCTACTCGCTGCCTTGGGATCAAATCGGTTACTGGGCAGTTAAAATCGTTTCCGGCGTACCCGAAGCCATCCCGTTTGTCGGTTCTACACTTGTTGAACTGCTGCGTGGCGGTGTCAGCGTCGGTCAAGGCACTTTGACTCGCTACTACAGCTTGCACACTTTTGTGTTGCCTTGGCTGATTGTAGTCTTCATGCTGGCTCACTTCTTGATGATTCGCAAGCAAGGCATTTCTGGCCCGTTGTAAGTTTTGAGTTGTGGGGGCGGCATTTTTTGCCCCTCTGCTGAATTTTGGGTTGAAATTTCAGAATTCATCACTCATGATATTTATTTACGAGCAATACTTCCTGCGATCGCGCCGCTGATTCAGACAAACGAGTACAGCGGAATGCCATGCCCGGGTAAAACTAAAAGGAGAACACTCTAACTATGTCTATTCTCAAAAAACCAGATTTGAGCGATCCAGCGCTACGCGCTAAACTCGCTAAGGGCATGGGTCACAACTATTACGGCGAACCAGCCTGGCCCAATGACTTGCTCTATGTTTTCCCTATAGTCATCATGGGAACAATTTCTCTGTGCGTGGGTTTGGCCGTACTAGACCCGGCATTGGTTGGCGAACCTGCCAATCCTTTTGCTACTCCGCTAGAAATTCTGCCGGAATGGTATTTGTGGCCTGTGTTCCAACTCCTGCGCGTTTTGCCTAACAAATTGTTGGGTATTGCTTGCATGGCCGGTGTTCCCATTGGCTTGATTTTGATTCCGTTTATCGAGAGCGTTAACAAGTTCCAAAATCCGTTCCGCCGCCCTGTTGCTACTACAGTCTTCCTATTGGGAACTGCGGTAACTTTGTGGTTGGGTATTGGTGCTATTTTCCCGATCGACAAATCTTTCACGCTGGGTCTGTTCTAAGATTCACGCTTGCTTGATTTTGACGCTCGCGGGTTTCCTGTAAAGTGCTTTTGTACTGCTGGGAAACTTTAGCGGGCGTCATTTTATTTGCGATTTTAGATTTTAGATTTTTAGCTCTAAAAATTAATAATGATCACTAATTAATTATCTAATTTTATTCAATAAAATTCAGAAGCATACAGAAGCATAAAATCTCTCTAAATATCTAAGCAAAAACAAAACAATAGTATTTTTGAGAAGGGAGTTTCTGTTAATATCTAAAGTTTATATGCGACTCCCAGAAATTGGGGCTAATACTTGAAATGCAGAAAGTATATCTACTTAGGCTCGTGGATTAAATAACTTCCTACAAAAAATGCAAGTTATTTAATTCTCATTTTTTACCAGGAATAGTTATAAATTGTACTCAATCTCCGGAACGAGGCTAGACTTGAACGCAGACATATTCAGTAAAACTATATCTATACTGCCACTGCGTTCGCAAATAAAGATGGCTGTAGGTATACTTACTGATTTTGGCAATGAAGCGGGTATTCAATCCCGCTTCATTACCGCTCAATACCCTGTTGCTGCTAAAGCCAAAGCGCGTTATGGCGAGGGGTTCTCGGAGGAATTATGATGAACCTAAATTTAGATAGCATTTTCTCACCGCTGATGAACCCGGCACTGCATGAGTTTCAGACTTGGACTTTGGAAAACCCGGAAGAAAGCCTCAGCAAAACGATGCTGCCGATGATTAGTCTTGTTGAGGGTTTAATTGCCAACGAACCCACCTATTTGCAAATAAAACGGCTGGCTTTCGGGGCTAATTTTTGCTGTGCGGGACAAGTGGTGATGGGAGAATTTGCAACACTCGAAGAAGCACTCACATCGCCCCAGGCGCGGGGATGGCGGCTGGGTACTTCTGTGCTCGATCCCGATCGCGCCCCCAATCAAGATGTCGGCGGTAGGAACCTTTTTCTGCTGTCTTTGTCCGATCGCGAACCAGACGGTAGCAGCAACCACGCAGCCTTCCGAAGCTGTATGCAAAAATATCTCTTCAACAGCGCCACAACCGATCGCCAGGAAGACGAAATCAGCAGGCGGTTGCTCGAACGCCTAGCATCAGATTATACCGAGATGCCGCACGGTGCGGGGGGAACATTTTTTACCGATGTCAGGCGCGGTTGGATGGGATTTTTAGTTCCATATTTGCACTACGTAATTTTTGGGATTAACCCAGATGACAAGTCTGCGATCGAACTTCTCACCGATTTACATTACATCCGCCAAAGTCCCGCGCACTACTTCGCCGTCGCCGGCAGCCTGCTGCAAAGCCTGAACCTGTTTGGACACGGCGATTTGTCGGCTTTAATCGAGCGCGCGGCGACTATCTACGAAAATTCTCCCGCCTTAGCCGACTTCGAGGAAAGTTCGGAAAATAACGGGATGACTAGGCGGGAATTGGCAAAGCTGATGACAGCGATTATGGGGATAGCGGGACTGCAAGGCCCCCTGCACCTAGGCTACACGGCTATGGGATACCGCCCTCTCCCGGCGTATAAAGGAACACAGACGGCCCAAATTAATCCGACTGAGTTTTGGGACGAGCTCGATTTGGACGATCGCCAGTCGATCGAGCTTTTCCTGCTGGAATGCGCCCGCCTCTGGGCTCCCGTCAGCGCCACGCACCGAGTTGCCACAGAGCCCTTCACCGCAACGGTAGCGGGCAAACAGCGCACTTTCCCCGCCGGCACCAAGGTACTGATACCGCTCAGTCTGGGGCTGCTAGACGGCAGTTTCTGGGGTTCTACGGTGTACGAATTCAACGCTAAGCGCGAGAATCTGTGTCCTTATCATATGGGTTTTCATGCGGTGGGCGATCGAAGTGCGGGACGGATTTGCCCCGCTAAAGATATCGCACTGAAGATGCTGGTGGATGTCATTAGTACCGTTGGTAAAGTTCGGCGATCGGCACCTAATTCGCAGCAGTAATTAATCAAAGAAATCAGGTTTTTAGTGAGGACTTTAGTCCTCTATCCTTGTCTGAGAAAGAACTAAATTTTTCACTAGGAACCTAATTTTGGTTATCTAACTATCTAGGAAATCAAAAGTATTTTCGAGGTTAAATAATATCATGTTAATCGAAACAAAGAAACTAAAAGACATCGCAACTTGGATGAAAGCAGAACATCCACCCGAATTCCCCGAAGCCCTGCAAGGTATCTTCTTTATGGACGGGAATATTTTGCCAGACTATTGTCTGACGATGTACAATTCAGAATGGAATCCTGAAAAACTAACATTATTGCTGCGGATTTATGAACCAGTTGTCTGGACATTTCATTCATCAATGGCGGGACGGATGTTACTTTATGCCGTCAAATTTTCTCGCTTCACCTACTTGTTCCAATTCTCGGATGCAACTTTGCAGCACGGGCACATCACGCCGATCGCGTTTGGATTGTCTGTACCGCCGTGGATTATGGATTTTTTGATCGATCGAGATCCGAACATTCCGAATGGAGATATCTGGAATCGCACAAACTCGTTTTTCGGCAGAGCTCCTGAACCAGGCTATACACTCCGCAGAGTTGTAGACAAGAATGGGAAGCCCACATCAGCATTTCCAGATTTTCTGGCGAAAGTTGACAGTGATTGTTTGATTATTGCTCGCGAGTGAAAAGATTTAGGAAAAGGACAAAACCCGCTTAAATAGCCGGGTTTTGTCGCTCGAAGCAGCCAGATTCGATCGCGCGACTACTACTTCGATCGCCTTTTCACAGCCAAATTCCCGAAAAACAAGCTTTAGGGCGATCGGCATCTCTGGGATAACTTTGTGTACAATACACCAAGACACAGACGAGAAAACTTGTGTATTATATTGATTGACATCAAAGCCAAAAGTCCAGAAGCTAATATTGCCAATAAAATTAAAAAATGGGTTAAAACAGCCAAGGAAGCTGAAACAACTGTATTTGCTATATCCATAACCAGGCTGACAAGTATCAAAAGTTTGTGCGCCGACGATCGAACTGCCGCCGAAAAGTTTGCGCTATACATGGCTCGAAGACTACAACACCAGATGAATCAGGCTACTTGTCCCGAACATTACGCCGAGCCAGAGTGGGAACAGCACAAACAGGTAGTTGATGAGGCGATCGCGCTGATGGAAGTTTACTTAGAAAATCCTAGTAATGAAGGCAAGCAATCTATCTATAATTTATTGCGAATAATTGATAGTTTACAAGGAGATGACCGCCGGAATGTTCACTGGACAACAGTACATTTTGTCCGCAGCGGAGATTTATTAAAATTAGACTATGCACTGCGTTGTTTCTCAGACATAGATTTTCCCTATTGGGTTTATAAACTAGCTAGAGAATATATAGAATCTTATGCCCCGCAGTATGGGACAGGTATAACTCCTGAGTCTGTACCGATGTTGTTAGACATAGCAGAATTTTGGTGTCAGTATTATTTTGCTCAAAGTTTGAGCGAAAAATTTCCTGGTTGGGTCTAAAATTAGCTTCTGTGCTTCGCCTTGATTCAGCTTGTTTTTTAGACTTGAATTGCATTCACAAAATTATCTTGAAATTATTTGTTTGACATCTGCGATCGATCGCAGATTTATACAAAAATTCGATCGCGCGAGCGCATTTCTACTAAAAAATAGGCAAAAAAACACAAAAACCCATAAAAACAACAAAACCTCCTCAAAGAGAAGGTTTTATCACGATCGGAGCGGCGGGATTTGAACCCACGACCCCTACTACCCCAAAGTAGTGCGCTACCAAGCTGCGCTACGCCCCGACAGCTTTAACAGCATAGCATGAAATCTCAGAAAAAGTCAAAAAACTTTTAAAACTTTTGCAGCCTGCACCAAACTCGGAACCGCAGCCGCCGGCCAAAAACCCTCGCACCTCCGGCCAGCATTCAAGATTAACTGCAAGCTGTAAGCTTGGGGATAGCCTTCTACCTGCACCCACAGCAAGTCGCTTTCGGCTTCAATGGCGATTTTTTCCTCGTCCATTAACTCAGAGGCCATTTGAGTCATTGTATCGGTTAATTGCCCTAACAATCGGCAAAAATCGTTTAACTCAGCCTCCGTGAGTTCGATCGCCCAACCGTCGCCAGCTACCAAACCCTGAAACTCCTCCGCCTCCGGGTTCCATCCCAAACGCCAGCCGCTACCAGTCTTAATTACACGTTCCACAATTGAAGGATTTTAGATTTTAGATTTTGGATTTTTGATTAGTAAGACTTACCCATAAATTACGAAAGAAACCGACTTTTTTACCATTGTTAAAGGCTCAACAGCAGTATTTCCGTAAAAAACCCGGTTTCTGCATCCCTGAGTATTAGGGTATCAGCAATTTCGCATCTCCCGGCTGCGGCTGCGGTATTTCCGGAGAAGTCGATCGATCTTTTGTTTCCCCTGCCGCGGGTACGGGCTTTTGTCCTGAATTCCCACTAAAAACATCAACCAAAGCTTGAACCAAAGCATCCCGCTGTACTTTATTTAAACCTTGAATAGCAGCGCGATCGCCTTCCATCGGATTCGATCGCAAAACGTCGTTTCCCGGATACACGCTTTCCACCAAATAATCGGGAGTCGCCCCCAGATAGTCAGCTAAACTCAACTTCCAATCAAAGCGGTAATTCGGCGGCCTTCCTTTGACAAACACGTGATATCGAATCAAGCGGCCGACTAAAGTATTGTTGGGATCTACTTTTCCAGTTTCCTTAGAAATGTAGTTATTCTCGATCGGCAAATCCGGCAATTTTTCATACACAAATTTCCACGCATCTTGCGCCCTCACCTGCAACGGCGCAGATTGTTGAGCAACCCGCACCGCAGACGCATACTCAGAACTCCTCAGCAGTAAAGGTTCCAAAGCCGAGATACTCAGTTCGCCCGATTCCAATACCCAACTCAAAAGCGTGAAAATCGCCACAATCAAAGTAACGAACAGAAAACTCAAGCCCAGCTTTAATTGTTTTTTCACTTTTTTGACAATTTCAAATAGAGAATAATTGCATAATTTTACCCGCCAGCATAGTTCTAGTTTATAACTTTATGACTTAGGGAAATCAACCAGATTTGCAGCCTCCAGACGAGTGTAAAAAGCATTTTTCAGGAGTGCGGCATTACCCCTAGCTTGCGTATATAAAACCAACCTAATTTTTCCCACCGCGCCCATCAAAATTGAGATAGATTTTGAGTTTTGAGTTGACCAAAATTGCTGGCAATTCATCACTCAAAACTCAAAAATTGCCAATTCTAGATATCTCCGATAATTTCCGGCTGAGTCATTTCATCCGACATCTCAAATATCGCCCGCATTACAGGTTTCATCATTTGAGTCTCGTCATTATCAAAATCTTCATAGCGGCGGCGTTTGGCGCGGTTCGCCACCTGCACCGTAATCCGATAGCGGTTGGATGCAGCAGCGATCAACTCTTCCGCCCGACGGGTTAGCTGAGTTGAATCGAAGGTTGGACGCTTAATCATGAGATTACCTACTTTATCTAATGTTACATTCTAGTCTAGTATGTCAAAATTCATAAATTACTAACTGAGTATCATTGCTTATGCAGGCAGCAACAGCCTATTCGTTTGGTAACTTGCATCGGGTAAATTCTCATCCCCTCAAATTGGTTGCTTTCGGCGACAGTTTAATCTACGGTTTTGGCGACGGTGTAGGTGGTGGCTGGGTGGAAAGATTGCGGCGCGAGTGGATGTTACCGGAGAGTGCAGGACACGTTTTATACAATTTGGGCGTTAGGGGCGATCGTACCTATCAAGTCGCCCAGCGGCTCGAAAACGAGTTTCGCCACCGGGGCGAGCTCAGAAACCGCGTCCCGGATGCTATGATACTTTCCGTCGGTCTCAACGATTCGGCGAGAGTGCAGTCGTTTACCGGGCGCAGCTACACTGATTTTGAACATTTTAAAACTGTTTTGGATAACTTGTTAAATTTGTCCCAACAACTTTGCCCGGTGATATTTGTCGGGATGGTACCGGTGGATGAAAGTAAAATGCCTTTTCAAGATTGTTTGTACTACAGTCATGCGGATCAATATCGGTATAAGGAAGCAACGAAATTAGCTTGTGAGTTGCGGGGAATTCCCTATTTAGATATTTTTGACAAATGGCTCGATCGCGGGAGTGATTGGTGGCGTTCTTGTCTGACTGCGGACGGTCTCCATCCCAATGCAGCGGGCTATCAATCTTTATTTGAAGATGCGACGAGTTGGGAACCGCTAGCCGCTATCAGTCATTAAACAATCAAGTAGGGTGCGTCAGCTAGAATTATTTGCGCTACAAACCAAAAATCTCACAACTGACGCACCACGCAACAAACGGTGCATCAGAGTCATACTTTCGGTGCAAATTGAAAATCTCAAACCTGACGCACCCTACCACAATTCAGTAACCAGGTGGATGTTGAAAATTACCAACCACTTTGTCGATCGCACTTGCGATCGCCAACAACTCCATTTCACACCAGCGCTTACCAACAATTTGCATTCCAATTGGTACATTCTCCGTTTGTCCAATGGGAATTACTACCGCAGGATGTCCGCTCAGATTAAAAGGTATTGTATACATACCATTTGCCACTGCATAAGGATAGGATTTGCCATCAACATCAACGGCACTCCAAGGAGGACAATGGGTAAAGGCAGGAGTTGCTGCAACAGGAGTTAGCCAGACATCCCAAGGTTCTAATGCTTCATCCATCTGGGCTATAAAGCGATCGCGCTCTGTGAGTGCCTCGAAATATCCTTTCAAACTAGGATTCAAAAACTCAGGTAGAAAGTTGCTGAAGTTACCCAATTTTCGCAGCTCCTTGTCGCCTTGGGTAGCGGTACGGAAGAGTAACTCTAAACTACGACGGATATTATATTGATCAACTGGTTGAGCGTAGATATTAAGGTATGCTGCAAGCCGCCCGTAGAGATTGAATATTTTGGCAAGATCAAAGTCTTTGGGAAGCCAGGGTTCGACTCGGACACCTGCGCCAGAGAGTTTTTGCGCGATTAACTGCATAGCGCCTCGAATTTCAGCCGCCACGGGAACATCCGCCCATTGATCGCTCCAAGCGATTTTGAGATTCTGTAAAGGCTTACCAGAAGGTCGATCGAGCGGAATCGGCGGCACATCTGGACGACGAATATCAGCGCCTGCAATTAACGCAAAACAGAGCCGGATATCTTCGAGCGATCGCGCCAAACACCCCACTGTCATCATTTGCCGAATACAAACTGGCATTCCAGGTACTTCAGGAATCTGCCCTGCTGTTGAAATGCGGCGATCCGTCGGCTTTAAACCATATACGCCACAGAAGTGAGCCGGTTGACGCACCGATCCCCCAAAATCGTTGCCCAAATCCAACGGTGAAAGTCCGGCGGCAACAGCAGCAGCACTGCCCCCAGAACTGCCACCAGGAGTATAGTCAAGATGCCAAGGATTATTCACCCGTGGAAACAGAGAATTTGTGCTTTGATAATCGCCAGCCAATTCTGCCATGTTTGTTTTTCCCACGATCACAGCACCTGCAGCCCGCAATCTCGCGACAGCAGTTGCATCCTGTTGAGGCACATAATCTTTTAGGGGAATATAGCCTGCTGTGGTGCGGAGTCGGGCTGTTTCAAAAATGTCTTTAATCGTGATCGGAACTCCATGTAAAGCGCCCCAGTTTTCTCCTCTGGCTAGGGCTTCATCCGCAAGTCTTGCTCTAGTACGGGCATTGTCTTCATCCAGCGTACAAATGGCATTTAATTTCGAGTTGTGTTTGGCGATTTGAGTCAGATAAGCGTCGAGAACTTCGACAGCAGAGACTTGGCGATCGCGAATCATGCACGCTAGCTGATGGGCAGAGGCAAATGTCAGGCTACTCATAAGCAACAAACAGGTAGTTCTCGATCGAGTTTATTATACTCACTTTTAGTTAATATAGTTAACTAATATCACACGGCTCGATCCGTAAATCCTGTTAATTGCAGACACAAGGTAGATCAGGCAGATAAGCAACATCAGGATTTTAAGGACTTTAAGGATTTTTAAAATCAGAAATGAGTTTCAAGATATTTATTTTTAAAGACCGTATCTTCCCCGCACAAAAAATAAAAGCATTCAATAATGATGACATAGCCGAGGGAAAGAGCAAGTTAGGTCAGAATCAATCACCCTATCAAAAGCTTACTTCTCCTCAATAAAAAGATTGTGTAAATTGGAGAATCAAAAATGTCTGTATTTCACCGCATTAAAATCGGCACATCTGTTTTATTAACCTTGGGAACAGTTGCCGGCACCGCAGCGCCGATGCTAGCTCCCGCGCCTGCTTTTGCTCAGACAGCTTTTTCGGATGTTAATAACAATTACTGGGCCAAAGACTTTATTCAAGATTTGTCAGAAAGAGGGATTATCAAGGGATTTCCCGATGGCAGTTTCCGCCCGGATGCACTGGTAACGCGGGCTGAATTCGCGGCAATGATCCGTTCTGTGAAGAAGGCAAAAACCCGCGATGCTGTAAGATTTGCCGATGTTCCATCCAATTTTTGGGCCAGCGGGGCGATCGCCGAAGCTTACGAAATGGCATGGATGTCTGGCTATCCCGGCAATGTTTTCAGGCCGATGCAGCAGATTCCTCGCGTTCAAGTTGTAGTCGCTTTAAATAACGGACTTGGCTATGAGCCTACTTGCAATTTTCAAGATGTTCTCAGCTACTACAATGATGCGGGTCAGATTCAAAGTTATGCTGTCAAAAGCGTTGCTGCTGCTACTGAAAAACAGTTAGTTGTCAGCTATCCCAATCCTAAATTTCTCAAACCAAATCAGTCAGCAACGCGGGCTGAAGTAGCGGCTTTTATCTATCAAACATTAGTGAGCAGCAATCAAGCAAGAGCAATTAATTCTCCTTACATTGCTAAGATTGATGTTGGCCAGAGTGTTGCTGTGAAAATTCCGAGTGGGGTGACTATTCCCATCGAGTACGCAAAAGGCAAGATTTTGCTCGCCCCCAATGACAAGTCTCCGATTACGCTGACGGTGGCTGCGGATATCGCGGGGAATAATGGCAAAGTGCTGATACCCGAAGGCTCGAAAATTAGTGGCGAATTGCGATCGACTGCTGCGGGCGTTCAGTTTGTGGCTCAAGAATTAAGTATCATCAACGGTAGCAGAGTGCCTCTGAATGCTACTTCGTCAGTGATTACTCGGAAAGAAACTGTAACTAAGGGCGTGAATGTGGGGAATCTGATTAAGAATACGGCCTTGGGTGCAGCAGCGGCGGCAGCGATTGCAGGTGTTACGGGCGATCGGGCGATCGCCACTGAAGAGGTGCTCGGCGGTGCGGGAATTGGGACTTTAGTCGGCGTATTTTTGGGTCGAGATAAAGTTGATTTGTATGCTGTTAATCCCGACACTGATTTAGATTTGCTGTTGAATTCGGACTTGGTATTTGCTGCTGCGAACACAGGCATTTGTAGCGCTCGATAGAAGCAAAAGTTAGTCCCGACGAGGTATTTAGAAACCGGGTTTCTTTGTACATTTTGTGTCACTCAACCAACAAACTCGTAGAAACCCGGTTTCTCGCCCCAACGCATAATTCCTGCAATCTTAACTTTCTACGGACATCCCAAACTTTCTCGCGTAGAAACTCCCGTCACGGGATTGACACCATCTGCTTTTTCGCACATGATTGTTACTTGATAAGCATCTATAATCGCGTCACTAAAATCAGCGCCGGAAATGGCAGCATCAAAAAACCGAGTTCGTGTCATAATTGCTTCGGTGAAATTAGCATTAGTCAAATTAGCGCCGTCGAATGTAACTCTATCTACCAAAGCACCGGAGAGGTTAGCACCTGACAAGTTGGCATTCAACAAAACTCCTTTAGTCAAAATCGCATTAGTCAAATCAGCGCCTTGAAAGTTGGTTCCCCGCATTTCGGCCGCGACAAATGTTCCGCCCGCTAAGTCAGAATTGGAGAAATCGCGATCGGACAAATTAATATTTGTGTAATTAATATTAAGTTTCGGCAACGCAAATGCAGGAGTAGCACTCAGCAGCACCCATCCAAAAGCCAACACCAAACTTAAAATCAGGCTTAGGAAAATTCGGAATACTCTTTTCATGATGATGGGAAGGGGGAATTGTTGACTGTTGACTGTTGACTGTTAGCTGTTGACTGTTGACTGTTAGCTGTTGACTGTTGACTGTTGACTGTTGACTGTTAACCATCAACTAATAACTAACAATTAACAACTGCTTTCCTAACAACTGCCAACTGCTTTCCTGTCAACTGCTTTCCTGTCAACTACCAACTACCAACTGACTAATTAAAACCGCTTTACCCAATCTTCGCCAACGCGAATGGTCAAGTCAGAATCGATTTCACCAGTAGAAGATGCTTCAATTTTACCATCGCCTAGTGCTTTTTGCAGGAGATTTGCTGCTGCTAAATCGCCTCGCTGAACAATAATTTGACTTTGACGCTGCTTGTCGGGCCAATCTTTGACTAGAGATACATTAGAAAAGCCATTTTTTCTGAGAAATTCAGCAACGGTTTTGGCAGTTTTCGGTTTGCTAGAAGCGTTTTGGACGGAGATTTTGAGGTTTGCGGGCGAAACTGACTCGCTGGAATTGGGAAATTGCCCGATCGCCAAATCCGGCACTCCTTGCTGGAAATATTGTGTCATAATCCGATCGCGCCCAGCAACATCTAAAATCCAATAACTCCTCAAATCCCCTTGTTTTGAGCTAGAACGTCCAGGTAACATCACCATTTTAAAATTATCTCGATCCAATTGCAAACCAAAATTTGTCAGCGTCAATATTTCCTCAAAATTTAGGTTTGTATCAACATATTTTTGCATCAATCGCACAATTTGCGACAAGCGCACCAATACAGATGGACTTGTGAAGCGCTTGCGAATAGCTTGAATTAAAGATTGTTGTCGCTGAATGCGGCCGATATCTCCTAAGCCGTCATTACGAAATCGAGCAAATTGTTCTGCTTGTTCTCCGTCTAGAGTTTGCCATCCCTGTGCTAAGTTTATTTTTAACTTTTGGGCGCTATCTGTATAAGACATCGGGCGAGGTACAAATACCTCAACTCCTCCTAACAAATCGACTAATTCCCGAAACGCACCGCTGCTGATTCGCACGTATCTTTCAATTGTCACATTGTTCAAGATACTGCTAACCAATCGCACCGCCAAAGCCGAACCTCCTCTAGCATTAGCTTCGTTAATTTTGCTGAAACGAATTCCGGGAATTTGGACTTTAGTATCTCGCGGAACTGAAACCAAACTAATAGATTTATCTCTAGGATCGAGGTGAAATACGAGTATAGTGTCGCTGCGACCTTCAAAAATTTTAGGGGAATTTGCAGCAGTTTGTGGTACGCGGTCAATTCCCATAATCAAGATATTAACAGGTCGCGACAGGCGGTATCCAGAGGAACTGGACGAACTGTCGTTAAAGCCCGCAGCATCTAGGACTCTACTAATAAGTTCCGGTTCCACGGGGGCGAAGAGGGCGGTAATTGCTCCGATTCCTGCGGAGATGGCGGCTGTGAAAATTAGGAAAAATAGCCAAAGTATATACAGGACTATTTTTGGCTTTTTTCTAGTTTTGCGATCGACTGGTTCACCAAAGTTTCGTTTAAATATTGACAAGTTTTTCATTGACTTGCTGTTGATTATTGCAGTTTTTCTGCTTTGCAGTAAAGCTTGGGCGGTGCTTCTAGAAAGTATTTGAACAAAGCCGGACAAAGCCAGCCTTCAAGATTTTTCGTTTCCTACCGATACCAGTTACCGCCGTATTCTGTTTTAAACCACACCATTTCTGCTTGATATCCGGGAAATGGATTTGCCCAGAATAAAAGTCGGAAACCTCGATCGGCATTGGGAATCTCTGCGACGAGTGCTTCAATCATCTGGGGTACGCCCTGAACAAACGGTTCTCGGACAAGTCCGACTCGCTCGTCGTCAAAAACCCAGGTGTACTGTTCGCGATCGGGATAAATTACTATCATGGCATTAGACATTGAATTATCCTTTTTTCGTTTCGTCTGTTGTTTTGGGCTGGGGAAATCCAAGTCTTGATATATTATATTCTACAAACTGGTTCGATCGTTCGGAATGCAAGTCCTCAATCATTTTGGGGGAGACAACCAAATTGCTCACTAAAAACCTAGAACTATTAGACGTAATTGCAAAAATAGTTAGGACGATGCTCGCGTGCCATCCTACAAAATCTTTTTTTCTTGTGGGATGGCACGCGAGCATCGTCCCAAAATTTGATTAAAAGGACTTTTGCAAGAGGTCTATTTGTAGTGAGGTGCTAAGTTTTTTGGTGGAATATCCCGCTCAAATCGTAGTCAACTCCAGCAGGGCCTTAGCCAAATATTCATATTGTGGCAAAGTATTGTAAAACTGAGCCGAAATCCTCACCAACCGCTTGCTAGCATCCGGCCAAGGAATCACCGGCACTTCTATTTGAAAAATCTGCCACAGCGCATCTTGCAAAGGTGCAATTCCTCCTTTTGCAACCGCATCAGATTTTTCATCAGCCAGCGACACAACTGCCATTGAACCTACCATTTCATCGGGACAAGGCAGTGGCAAATCTAATTTTTCCGCCAATATCTGTCTTCCCGCTAAGGCTAAAGTATGATTTTTTGCCATTAATTCCGGCCAGCCGCCACTCAACAAAGAACCCATAAAATCAATAGCTACAGGCACGCACAAATAAGGACTGGGATCGAGTGTTCCCATCCAGTCAAATTCTAATTGAAAGCGCGATTTATCAGTGCGGGGCGAGTTAGCACCGTGACTGATAGTAGTGGGTCGAATGGCATTTTGTTTGTCTGGCCGCACGTACAAAAAGGCAGCACCTTTAGGCGCGCACAGCCATTTGTGGCAATTTCCTGTATAGTAAGCCGCGCCAATTTCTTGTAAATTTAGAGCTACCATTCCGGGCGCGTGAGCTCCGTCTACCAATACATCCACGCCGCGGTTTTCTAACTCGCCGACTAACTGTTTGATGGGAAATATTAACCCAGTTTGACTGACAATGTGGTCTAATAATGCTAATTTTGTTTGGGGTGAGACGCACTTAATTATTGCTTCAATAATTTGTTCGGGCGAATCAATCGTAAATGGGATTTCTGCTACTATTACTTTAGCACCTGTGCGCTCTGCTATAAAATCGAGTGTGTTGCGGCAGGCGTTGTATTCCTGATTTGTGGTTAGCAATTCGTCGCCCGGAGCAAAAAAGAGCGATCGCAAAACTGCATTTATTCCTGTTGTCGCATTCGGCACAAATGCCAATTCTTCTTCTCCGGCACCGATAAATGCGGCTAACTGATTTCTGGCATGATCTAACAGCGGTTCAAATTCCCGCATTAAAAAGCGCAAAGGTTCTCTTTCGAGTTGTTCTCGGAAACTGGTTTGCGCTTCCAGCACCGGAATTGGACAGGCACCAAAGGAGCCGTGATTGAGGAATGTTATATTGCGATCGAGTAACCAGTGTTCTAAGTTCATTTGTTATTAGTCAGTTGACAGGAAAGCAGTTGTTAGTTGACAGGAAAGCAGTTGGCAGTTGGCAGTTGTTAGTTGTTAGTTATTAGTCAACAGTCAACAGCCAACTGTCAACCGTTACTCATTTTACCTTTTAATTGCTCAAATTCTTCTAATGTGTTGCAATTCGATAACATTATTGCTTCTGGTTCTCCTATAGGTAGACGGATTGCTTGAATTTGATTTAACCATACTTGAAAGGAACGTCCCCCTCGGTCAATAAAACTTTGCAAACTGGGCAGAGATTGTTGGTGGTAGAAGCCGCACAAAGGCTCCCAGCGGGAATTTTGATAAGGGACAACGGCTAAGGTTGATGGGGGGACGGCTGTTAGCTGAGTCGCCCAATTCTGAAGAATCTGGGTATTCAACAAAGGTAAATCGCAAGCTAATAGCAAAATCCAGTCGGCGGGAATTTCTGTCAATCCCTGAGTTAATGCAATTAAGGGCCCGGAGCCTGGATTGTACTCTAGCAGAAATTGGGATTGTTCGGTTAAGGTCGATCGATAGCGATCGGGCCAAGCAGTCAGAACATACACTTGTGTTGTTACAGATGCTGCAACCTCCAACGCTCGCTGCAATAGGCTTTTACCCTCAATTTCCAACAGAGCTTTATCCCTGCCCATCCGCGAACTTTGACCGCCTGCGAGGACAATTACAGCAATTTGATGGTTAGTCATTAGTTATTGGTTATTGGTTATTAGTTATTGGTTATTAGTTATTGGTTATTGGTTATTGGTTATTGGTTATTAGTTATTGGTTATTGGTTATTAGTTGGTAGGGGCGGTGTCCCCGTACCCGCCCTCAGTTGTTGGTTGTTAGTTGTTGGTTGTTAGTTATTCTCAACTCAAGACACTAACGGCTTTGCTAATTTCCTCAAGTTTTTGTACGACTTGACCGCTGCTCAATAAAGTTTCTGCCTCAATCAAACCCGAGTTCATATCCAAACAAACCCCGCTGCGCCACAGATAAAAACCGCCGTTCCAAATAGCAGATTGCATCAATTCTGAGGGTTTTCCTAGCAAAACTTCCTGCATTTGTTTGAGTAACTCAGAGGCTGATTCAAAGGCAGGATTTGTGCTGCTAAAACCGTAATCTCCGTGGGCTAAAAGCACTCGCTCAAACTCAGTGTCCGGCTTAGCAATGCCGATAATCGAAGTACGATCGCGCGGCAAGTCGCAGCTTCCCTCCAATCCTTTGACTGTGGTATAATTTTTGACTCCCCGCAATTCAAAGGCTGTTTGAAACATACCTTCTGTAGGCGGGTGGACGTAGCCAGAGATGACGTTAACGTCGCCGGCACAGGGACACCACATCAATTCCATTGTCGAAAAAGGTGGCCGTTTGCCGATTTCGCGGCGGTAGGGGACTAAAGCGGCGGCTTGAGGAAAATGCTTGGGAAGGTAAACAAAACCCAAACCGGTACTGTCAAAAACTTGCTGGACTTTTTGTAAACTAAGTTTTGTCCAGTCTACTGCCAAACCGCGCCAAATTTCTATCAGGGGAATGCCTTCTTTGGTTGGCATGACATCGCCCCCGTGCATGACGCTTGGCACGCCAGAGGCGGCTAAAATTAGAGCGGTTATGGGGCTAATTGGAGCGGTGCGCGATCGCCCGTCGTAAGCAACGCCAAACACGGCGACGCTAGAAACTGCAAACCCTTTTTCTCGGTTTGGGGGAGCAAGCATGGGCCCTAATTCTTCATAGGCATCTAGCATTCCGGCTAATTCTTCGCCGGTGGGCCGTTTAATGCGGTGGGAAATCATAAAAGCTCCGATTTGAGCTGGTGTGGCTTCTTGCAGCAGCATCATCCGCGTGGCTGCTGCTGCTTGCTTGCGAGTTAAGTTTTCTCCTGTGTGTACTCCGCTGCCAATTTTTCGCAGCAATTCTCTAAATTCGTCACTCATAATTCTTGTATTTGGTAGTTGGTTAGTGGTTAGTGGTTATTGGTTAGTGGTTGTTGGTGACATTTGAGCGGTTTTTTATTTGTACTTTACAAGTGTCAATTCAATATTCTCGAATTCTACGCTCTTTGAAAAAGCCGGAGGATGTAGATATTTATCCATATTTATGTTGTCATATATACCTAGTATAAAGCCTAAAATTTACAATATCAAATCGTATTAATTCCCTAATTTTCCGAGCTTGATGACATCTAATGGTGGCACAAGTTCGCGTACCAGATTCCAGAAATGGGCGATCGGCGGAATTTGCATTCGATCGTGAGTTGTCACCAACACTACTTCGCGAGTCCAAATCGGATCGATCGCCGATTGACCGTTAGCGAAGCCCTCGAAGAGGATCGCCGAAACTTTGGAATTTGCGTTTTGTTTGGCGATCGGCCGAATTGCTAAAGTGCGATCGCCCTCCGCCTCAAGCAAAGCTGAATGCGGTAGCAAAGCAATCAATTCTCCCTGTCTCACCACACCCCGAAAAGCATCAAGAGTGTTGAGTTCCAAAACAGCATGAAGTTTAGCACCCATGCGTCCAAATTGTTCTTGCACCATCCGCTGCATTCCGTACCCGTCCTTAAACACCACTTGCGGGTAACAAATCAATTCCGACCAAGGTACTCGATCGTACTCGGCCAAGGGATGATTTGCGGCCATCAACACCTCGATCGGCTCATTGTAGAGTACCTCAACCAACATTTCCGGGGCTTGAGTAAAATAGCGGTTGTTCATCACCACCGCTATGTCCACCAAACCGTCTTTGAGAACTTTCAAAGCTCGATCGCTCCCGAGGGAAGTCACCCGCAACTGCACCTCTGGATAGTCGCGACAAAACCTTTGCAGCACAGGCGGCAAATAAGCAGCGCAAACCGAGTGAATCGCAGCCACGCACAGTTCCGGCTGCTTTCCCGCCAACAAGTCTCCCAATTCTTCAGCAGCATTTTGCCAATTCTGACAGATTTTCCGAGCGTGAGGTAATAGGCGTTCCCCCCCCACAGTCAGTTTCGCGCTTCCCGCGCGGTGAAACAGCGATAAACCGACTTCCGCTTCGAGTCCCTGCACTTGGCGGCTAATAGTCGATTGAGTAACGCCGCACTTCCGGGCTGCTTGCTGAAAGCTCCCGGTTTCAGCAACTGAAAGAAATGCTTGAAGCTGCTCTAAGCGCATGGATGTTTCATTCTAGATGGTTTCAGACATTTTTCTCGAAGATCGTCACTCACATTAACCGATTTAGTTGAAGTATTTAGTAGATTTTGATACACTACAGATTAGTTTTGATGCAGCCAGATGCGGAGATGCTTGGTTCTACGAATCAACTTGCGGGAACAGGATTTATCCATGTACAGTAAATGTCGCTTCTCTAATGTTAAATAGATTTTTGAGCGGGCAAAATTATCAAATAACCGATTAAGTCAGGGTATATTTAAATAAGTTTGCCAGCTTGCAACTCAATTATTTTAATCAACTTAGCAGTTCTAATCCCTTGATAGATTGCGTTAAAACGCGGGATTTTATATAATAACTTTGAGCCTCTAGAAATAGCATTCAATTTCCTGTTTTAGGGACACTACAGTACCTGGAGTTCCCTAAATCCGTCCATAAGTGTCCGAATATTTCCGCCCGGAAAAAAAGAGCGATCGACTTTGAACCAGGCTGAAATTTACGGTTTTTTTTGTGTTTTTTGTGTATAACTAGGAATTATAGCGAGCCTCGCATCATTTGTATAATTTATTGTAGGGATCTTCCCCTCGTGAAGATTCCGAATCCGTGGGGTAGGAACTCTTAGGACTACCCCTACAAATTTCGCGAATCAGTGAGGATTGCTAGAGCGGGTCAGCAACACAACTGCAAGTAAGATCGATCGCACAGGAAAGCCGAAATCCTGCAATTATCTCTTAAGATTATGTCATTTAGCCAAAATTTTATTCCCCAAGGTGGATGGGAAGGGTGGCCTTTGCAGTTGATGGGACTGCACGCGGTCAGCGATTTGTTAATTGCCCTGGCTGATTATTCAGTTCCAGCAATTCTGACATACTTTGCGTGGAAGCACCGCAAGTTGCCTTCGAGCAAGAGGTTTCTTTTGTTGGGAGCCTGGTTTTTCTGCTGCGGGACAACTTACCTGATGCAGGTTTGGATGCTGGTGCATCCCAGCTACGAGCCCTCAAGTTTGCTCGCCGCCGTTACCGCTGTCATCTCTTTGTGGGCTGTGGCCGAACTGATGCCATCGCTTTCTCAACTATTGACTTCGGGCGGTTTGGCTTCTTTACCAGCAAATACAGCGCCGGAAACTGAAAAGGTCGAACCTCAATGGCAAGCCTCCGGGGCGATTAAAAATTCCGTCGCCTCCCCGGGAACCCAACTCCAGCAAATTAACCAGCAATTGGTCTCGGTAATAGCTCAGCGCGAGCGAATCGAGGAACTGTTGCTCGACACTGTAAGCAAGCTGCAAGAAAGCGAAGAACGCTTCCGGGTTTTTCAGGAATTATCTCTAGACGGATTTAATGTGTTCCGCAGCCTTCGCGATGGCTCTAAAATTGTGGATTTTGAATGGGAATACGTCAATCCCGCAGCGGCAAAAATTCAGCATATCGCTCCTGAAGAATTGGTGGGAAAGCGATTGTTGGAGGTGCTGCCGGGCCATAAAAATAGCGATTTGTTCGATCGTTACGTGCAAGTTGCTGAAACAGGAATTCCTCTAGATACCGAGATTTCTTACAACAGCGAAGGCATTGTCGGCTGGTTTCGGGTTATGACTGTTAAATTGGGGGACGGCATTGCTATTTCTTTTAGCGATATAACTAGGCGCAAACAAGTAGAAGCATCCCTGCGCGAGGCGCTGCAAAAACTCAATTCTCATTTTGAAAATACTCCTCTAGCGGTGATTGAGTGGGATGAAAACTTTCGGATCGGCGGGTGGTCGCCGGCAGCCGAGAAGATTTTTGGCTGGAAGGAAGCAGAAGTTTTAGGGAAGCATTTTAGTGAATGGAACTCGAACGATGAGGGCGATTTAGAAGATGTAAAAGCGGCAATTTATAGTTTAAAAAAACCAGGAGCTCGCTGCAATGTAGTTCGCAACAGCAATTATACTAAGGGCGGTTCGTTGCTGCACTGTGAATGGTATAATTCGGCTTTTTACAGCGATTCGGGACAGTTGATATCGGTGCTGTCCCTGGTTCTGGACGTGACGGAACGTTTGAACTTTTTGGAAGTGCTGCGACAGTCTGAAGAGCGGTTTCGGATTGCTGCTGAAAGTGCCAGCAATTTGATTTACGAATGGGATATTGAGACTGGGATCGTCCTGTGGTTCGGTCAGATAGACAAACATTTGGAGTACGAAAAAGGTGGGTTTCCGAGGACGAGAGCAGCTTGGAACAGTATCTTGAATTCGGAAGACCGAGATCGAGTCCAGGCCGCGGTCGATCGATATTTGAGCGCGCCAGACATCTCTGCTACACCATTTTTTGAGGAATACCGCGTTCAGAGCCAAAGCGGCCGCTGGCTTCACTGGATCGATCGGGGCAAAGCAGTGCTTGATTCTCAAGGCAATCCCTGCAAGTGGATCGGGGCGATCGGCGACATCACCGCTCGCAAACAAGCCGAAGAACAGCGGAATCTGGCATTGGCGCGGGAACAAGCCGCCCGCCACCAAGCAGAAGCCAGCGAACAGTTGTACCGCGTCCTCGCTGAATCCATCCCGCAAATAGTTTGGACTGCTTTGCCCGACGGTGCGATCGACTATTACAACCAGCGCTGGTTTGAATATACCGGCATGACGCTGGAGGAAACTCAAGGCTGGGGGTGGCAGCCAGTTTTGCACCCAGATGACGTGGAAAACTGCCTAGAACGCTGGAAGACCTCGGTGCAGACGGGGGGGACTTATGAGGTGGAATACCGCTTTAAACGCGCATCTGACGGGTCTTACCGCTGGCATCTGGGCAGGGCATTGCCCGTGCTGGATGCTGAGGGGAAAATCATCAAGTGGTTCGGGACTTGTACCGATATTGACGATCGCCAGCGAGCGACTCAAACAGCCGATTTCCGCGCTAGAGCTTTGGCTTTGCTGTCGTCGTCGGCTTCCTTGGATTACCAGGAAGCGCTGCAAGGTTTGGCAAATTTAGCAGTGCCGGAGTTGGGGGACTGGTGCTGCGTGCATTTAATCGAGGCCGACGGCTCGATCGGCCTGCAAGCACTTGCTCACTCAGATCCGAGCCAAGTCTCTCTGCTGTGGCAAATCGACCAGCGCTTACCCGTAGACCCCCACGCACACCACGGAATCGCAAAGGTGCTGCGGACTGGGGAGTCGAAGCTTTACCCAGAAATACCGAATTGGGCGATCGAGGCGGTGATACCGGACAGGGAACTGCAGGAAGTGCTGCGAGCCCAGACTCCGCTATCGGCAATCTGCGTGCCGCTGATGGCTCGCGGGCGGACGCTGGGAGCGATTTCGCTGCTGTGCGGGGAGTCCGGCCGCCGCTGCGGACAAGGCGATTTGGTATTGCTGGAGGATTTGGCGCGGGATTTGGGGGTGGCGATCGACAATGGGCGGCTTTACCGGGAAGCGGCGGAAGCCAACCGAATTAAAGACGAGTTTTTGGCAACGCTTTCTCACGAGTTGCGGACGCCTCTCAACGCGGTGGTGGGCTGGGCTCAGATGCTGCGCCAGCGCAAGTTGAGTGCTGAAAAAACGGCTGTGGCTTTGGAGACGATCGAGCGCAACGGGCGGTTGCAGACTCAGATGATTGAGGATTTGCTCGACATTTCCCGGATTGTTAGCGGCAAAGTGTGTTTGAAGCTGTCCCCGGTGAATTTGGTATTGATTGCAGAAACCGCAGTCAAGGCGCTAGGCCCCGATGCTGAAGTTAAGGGAGTTGAATTGGCAAGTTTTTACGGCGAAGGGGCGACCAGTCTGAGGGGCGATGCTATCCGCTTGCAGCAGGTGGTTTGGAATTTGCTCTCGAATGCGATTAAGTTTACGCCGCCGTCGGGTCGCGTGGAAATCAGGATCTCGGAGGATGGGGAACCGCGATCGGCTGGTAGTGCCATTTTGTCTGTGTCTCCGGTTCACTCTGTGACTCTCGCTGTCAGCGATACGGGAATTGGCATCAGCAAGGAGTTTTTGCCGTTTGTGTTCGATCGCTTCCGGCAAGCTGACAGCAGTTCTACGCGCAATTACGGCGGGCTGGGACTGGGATTGGCGATCGTCCGCCATCTGGTCGAACTCCACGGCGGCACTGTCTGGGTCGAAAGTCCCGGGGAAGGACTCGGCTCGACTTTCGGAGTGCGATTGCCAATTGAGCCAGTTGTTAGTTGTTAGTTGTTAGTTGTTAGTTGTTAGTTGTTAGTTGTTAGTTGTTAGTTGTTAGTTGTTAGTTGTTAGTTGTTAGTTGTTAGTTGTTAGTTGTTAGTTGTTAGTTGTTAGTTGTCAGTCAACCGTCAACAGTCAACCCTCAACAGTCAACCCTCAACAAGACTAATTTTCCTGCCATTCTTGCAGGGCGATCGCAATTCCCTCTCTCAATCCCGGTTCCAGATTGTCTTGCTTAGCTAAACTCTCTAATTGCTGCCGGACTTCCCCAGCACCTAGCTGTTTGAGCGCTGATAAACTGTGCAGCCTGACGCTGTTGTCGGCATCTGCTAACAGTTGAATCAGCACATCTAGCGCTCTGGTGTCTCCTAATTTCCCTAAGCTTAAAGCTAAAGATTGTTTCATTTCTGCCGACTGCACGGCGGGATGATTGCTTGCAAGCAAATCGATCGCCATTTCAGCAGTTGTCGCTTTTAATTCCGGCTTTGACCCTCGACCTAAAACATTAACAATCTCTTGACAAACAGCCGATTTTGTGTTATTGATATCAGCAATTAAGGTTTGGTGCAAATATTCTAAAGCGGTTGCAGTTTCCATCCAGCTTAGGGCGCGCACAGTTTCAATTTGCAACTCGACTGGAGTTGCGGGCGATCGCAGCAATTCAAATAAAGCAGCAGCCGCAGCATCGGTTTTCACTCGCCCGATCGCGATCGCCGCTTGTTGGCACACTTCTAATCGGATGTCCCAAAGCAAAGGTTTGAGCAACTTAACTAAATCTAATTCTGCGTCTAAATAAGCGCGAACTCCCAGAGCTCGCACTGCTTCTTTTCTGACTGCTGCCGCCACATCTTTGAGCGCTTCTACCAGTATCGGCGGAATGCGGGAGTCGCGAAAGCTGCTCAAAGCCTCGATCGCAGCCACCCGCACTCCCACTTGAGAATCTTTGACTACGCCCAACAGCGGTACGATGATTTCGGGGTGCCGAATTTGGGCGAGGGCTGCTGTTGCAAACAGTCGCGAGTCTTCTTGCTGCAAGAGATTTGCTAAGGATTCTATCGCTGCGCTGCCGAAATTCGCCAGGGTTTGGGCCGCGATTTGACTCAGTTCTTCGTCGGTATTTTTGACTAATTTTACTAAAGCTGCAATCACTTCCGGGCGATTCCCTTCGGGATAGCTAGGCTTCACGAACTTTCCCAGAATGCGGGCGGCGAACCACCGCGGTTCCGTGTCGCCGTCTTCGTCTTCGAGCACGGCAATTAAAGGTGCGATCGCGCCATTTCCCAGATTTGGCAATACTTTAGCAATTTCCCAGCGGTCTTGAAAATCGCCCCATTCTAAAGCTTGTATTGCTAAACTGACAGATTGCTCTAAAATTTGTTGTTCCTGCGACTTGCTAGTGTTAGCTGTCACTTGCTGCAAGCATTCGACTAACTCCGGCCAGTTTTGGCGATCGGCAGCAACCTGCGCTTTTTGTAAAATATCACACATGATTTTCATTTAGCTTCGATCGAGAAGCGAGATTGTTTGCTGCTAGCCCAGAGCCGCAGCTACTTTTTAGCAATATTTTGCTACAATTATCCATTTTTTGACATTTTTGTCAATCCATCATAACCTGTAAAATGAAACTATAACCTTTCTCAGTTAAGTCAGGTACGCTCCCGCAATCTGCAATCACTCCTAAATCATAGCTGGTAGCCAACCCAAACTCAAATTACCAATTACCAATCCCCAATTCCCCCTCTAATAGTCTACCTCATATCACAAAAAACCACTTTCAATAATTAATTTCATACACTTAAACCATCCAGCTTATACAGTAATTAACAACACTCAATATTGCTCATAAAAAGCTAATACATGAAGAAAGCTCTACTTTTAGTAAACCAGCACTCCCGAAAAGGGCAAGAACTATTATCTCAAGCCATTGCAGAACTACAAGCACTGGGTTTTGAATTAATTGTAGAATCTACCGATCGCGCCAGCCAAATTTCAGACACAATTCGGCGCTACCAAAATCAAGTCGAATTAGTCATAATCGGCGGCGGCGACGGCACTCTCAACTGCGCCATCGAAGGCTTGATTGACACTAAATTGCCCTTGGGTATTTTGCCGATGGGAACAGCTAATGACCTAGCTCGCACTCTGGGAATTCCTATAGCTTTACCCACAGCTTGTCAAATAATTTCCAGCGGAAAAATTCGCCTCATAGACTTAGGTTTGGTAAACAACCAGCATTTCTTAAATGTGGCAAGTTTGGGATTGAGCGTCCAAATTACCCAGCGGCTGACTAAAGACGTAAAGCAGCGTTGGGGAGTTTTTGCCTATGCTTTTACTGCTTGGCAGACAATTCGGAAATCGCGACCGTTCAGAGCAGAAATTAGGGTTAACAACGAATCTTTTAATGTTAAAAGCATTCAAATTGCGATCGGCAACGGTCGCTACTACGGCGGCGGCATGACTGTTGCTGAGGATGCCACCATCGACGACAGGCGACTGGATTTGTACAGTTTAGAAACACAACATTGGTGGGAAATCATTGCTTTACTCCCGGCGATGAAGCAAGGAAATCATACGAGTTGGCCTAACGTTCGCGCCTTGCGCGCTCAAGAATTTGAGATTAATACTAGCAAACGCCGTCCGATTAATACCGACGGTGAAATCACCACTCACACGCCTGCAAAATTCCGCGTGATTCCCCAAGCTTTAGCCGTGATAGCTCCTTCATAAGTTTGTAGTGATATCAATTCCGGTTGCACTCATACATGACTGTTGACTGTTGACGGGCGGCTCGAAAAACTGAATGGTTGATTGTTAACTCTTGACTCGATTTTATTATTGGGATGCAACCGGAAACGATATGAGGATTTTATTCGTCTGATTTTGATACAGACTAAATTCCTCACTACAAACCCAATTTCTGACCTAGTTAATAATCGCCTCCAGCGCCGTATTTCCACGCTTCAACTAATCGGTGAAAATAGTATTGCTGTTCCGGAGCTAAATTTTTTACCTGCGGTTCTACAGCTTTCCCCAAAGGCTGCAATCCCGTATAAATTCCTAAATTTACATAATGAACCATCCAATCGACCAAATTAGCAATTCCCACCTGCGGGATAATTTTCATAACTAATCCGGGATGGCTAATTGCTGTTTTAAACAAGGTTTTTGACAAAGCAGGAAACAGCACGATATCCTGAAGAAACGGTTTGAGAACCGGTTCTCCCAACTCTTCCATTACCTGAAATACGGCAGCCAAAAGTTGATTGATTTGATTGGGGTCTATTTTCTGATTCATCGCAGCACTCATCGAACGCTGAAACAACCAAGTAACTGATAGATTTGGTTGATACGGTTGCAAAATTGCGAGGGAATTTTTGTCTAGACTTTCGCTGGTTAAAGCTTCGTCAATTCCGAGAGTTAAGCGTTTGAGGTGGCGCACCATTGCGCCGAAACCGCCGAAGCTGAGGGGCGATTGGCTACCGCTGCTGTCTCCGACTGGAAGTATGCGATTCCAAGGCATTTTTAGAGGACTTTGGCGATAGCAGGGAAAGAATCCGTAGAGTGCTCTTTGGAATTTTAACTGTTCGAGTTCGATGTTTTGATATTGGGGCAGCAAGCGCAAATATTCTTCAAATAATGTTTCTAAACTGAATCTTTCTGTATCGGCGTCTATGTAGGTAAATAAGTAAGTAGTGCGTCCGTCTCTGGCTGGAAATGCTTCCCAAAAGTATTGGCACTGATTTTGCATTGAGGTGAAGGATGCAAATATGTCGCCGGTTTCGTTTTTGGGGTATCCTCGGGCGCAAGTGCCTACTACTAAACATACAGCGTCGGGTTTTTTGCCTTGTCTTGCTTGGCGGACAATGGGTGAGAAATGTCCCATTGCGTCTAATAACAATCTGGTTTTAAATAAATTATTGAGAGTTGGTGAATCTGTATTTTCTGATGCAACTGCGACTCCATTAGGGTGAATTGTTGCTGTTTTAAATGGTGTCTTTTCAAATAGTTTTCCTCCGGCTTGGAGAAATTTTTGTTTGAGGGTTTCGAGGAGGTAAACTGGGTCGATTCCGATGTTGAGTACGTCGCGCACCCAGATGTCTGGGGTGTTGGGAAAGCTGATTCGTGCTGGGTTGTATTCGGTGGCTGTTGCTTTGTCTATCTCTGCAAGCGATAGCAAGTTTAGTTCTAAGAATACGTCTAATTCTTTGCGAGAAATGTTCCATTCTTGGTCGCGGCCTCGCAGGATGCCGCGTTCTAGCAAGGCTACTCGCCAACCCCGCAGGACTAAGGCTGTACCGATTAATATTCCTAGGGTTCCGCCGCTGATAACTATGTCGAAGTCGAGGGTTTCGAGGGGTTGTTGGCTGTGTTTGACTGCTTGGGGTGCTGGGGCGGTGTTTTGTTTGAGGTTTTCCCAGAGTCGATCGACCTTTTGCAGGCCTTGAAGGGCATCTCCCGGCACTTGGGAGAGGATTTGTTCGGTGAGGGACATCGGGTTTTAATATTATTGAATTGGAGTTTAGACTAAGCACGTCAAAAAATGCGATCGCAACTCAACTGGCAAACGTTTATATAAGAACGGCAACGGTCACTGGCGACAAGCTATGAGGTTAACCATGAGTATAGATGCCAGCGACCGTTGACGTTCTCTTTGAGATTGCGACGCTCCCTGTGTCACGAGCTGCCAGAAAATTAACACGGACTGTCTGATGGTATAGCAATACTTGAGCAAGGTTTTACCCCAGGCGCGAGACAGGCATAGAAATCAAGTTGAAAAACAAATGTGTGCGATCGTAACTACAGACAGCAGAGCGGGTAGAAAATGGAGAATTCACCAAAAATCTCAAATCTACCTCCAATCAAGTTTGAACAATTACCGGAATTTCGTCAACCTGCCGATCGATGTCTAGGTCATGCATGCATATGCCACCTTTGAACTAGCAGATGCGGTGATGACAACCCGCCAGATATTATGTTTAGGAGATTTTGCCCTCAATCCCTTGTTTCGGCGCGAGTGGTTGAGCGTCTACGAGGCACTGCAAGATTGTAGACCAGACCGAGACCAATTGATGCAACTATACATCCAACAACTATCACAAGTGGAACGTGAGCGTATTAGCGATCGACCATAGGGGAGGGTTGAGACGTCATGCACCTACCCTCAAAGAACCTACCTATGAACATCAACCCACAGGTATACCTGTCAGCATTGGCTAGGCATATAGTACGATCGCACGCTTTTCCTTCGATCAGTGACAGTTGGGCGCTGCGGTTAAGACACGAACCTATTACCAGTTGGGACAACCCAATCGGTAAAGCCGCTGAACAATTAGCACAAGTGTGTGCATATCTTCCCTGCTATACAAATACTAGACAAGTCTAGACATTGCTTCTTACTTGATCCGGAGCATGGGAGCGGCGGGAGCATCTCACTGTGGCAATCAGTACAAATACTCAGACAATTGTCTAGCTAAGCTGATGGCATAATAGAAAAGATTGAAAAATGAATAAATTGATGAATTATCGGTGATACTAAAAAAGTGCTAGATAGCAACTTTTACTCCCACAGACATTAACTCACAACGGATTTTTTGACTCAATTAGACCTCTTGCAAAAATCGGCAGAGCAATGTATAATTGCAGAGTTATAAATTATTAATAATTAACTAAAATGCTATTTTATAACTTCCCCAAAATTGTCAAACAATATCTCGCCCATTTACCCAAAGATGATGATCCTGTTTTAGATAGCTTCACATTTGTTTCCGGCTGGCTAGGGTTTAGTTTTGACAAAAGTCTCGATACTATGCGATCGCCCTGCACCGTTTAAACAGCCGAGACATCTCCCTAGATATATCAAGGTTTTCAAAGGCTAGTAAACAGAGAGATACTGGTATTTTTGTAAACATATTTGAAAGATTGCAACCGGATGTAAAACGTCAATTAATTGAGCGAGATAGGATGATTTTATTCGCATTAGATTCAACGATAGTTACCTGAACAAGTAAATTACTATGGCAACAGGAATATCAGCAAGTAAAATTATTTGCTGGAACGGACAATGAACGGGTAATGATTGATGGAGTGTACATTCATTTTGGACAAGGTCATGACAGTCAGTAGGTCAATGAAACCATAGCAGCCACAGCTCAAAATAAAGTCGCCATAATGGATAGAGGTTTTTCTAGTTCTGAACGCGTTCAAGCCTTGCTCGAAAATCAATATTTTCTACTACGAATCAACAACAATACTACTATCAACATTAAGGAGGATGGAACTTATAAACGGTGGAGTGAACAACCAAAAGTTCAAGTAAAATTAGTGATTTTTTCGGATTTAAAAACACTGAGTGAATTTAGGTTAGTGACTAATTTGCCTGAATCAGGAGAAATAGCATACACTAAGGTCGAAATTGAAGAAATTCATCGAAGACGATGGCAGATTGAATTGCTGTGGAAATTCTTAAAAGTGCATTTAAAATTGGCTCGTCTGATTATTAAAAACACCAAGGAAATTAGGATACAAATCTCTGTCTGTTTAATTTGTTATTTGTGGCTTCAGTTGGTTGAAGCTACCGATTATATTGGCAATAAACTGTTAGATAAGTTACGATGTTTACAGACTTTTATGTGTGAGATAGTCAGCTATATTCACTGGTTTAAGGAACTTGTTTTCTATTACTGAAATTAGCAGTAGATAGGATTTCTATGTCTATTTTCAAAATCCTATCAATAAGGGTTCAACACTTCTGAGCAATAAGCAACTTGCTTCGAGTTGTTGACTCAATCGGGTTCGTTTCTTCAATCCCAGTTTCTGGCGAGAGTTTCTCACTGACTTGCCATACTCCCAGACAGGTTTGAATCCCTCTTAGTCTCCCTGCTCTTGTGCGAGCTGTTTCTGCTTAAAAAAAAAATCCGATTTCTGGCGCGACTTGTTTTAGTAGATGGTCTCTGACTGCTAGTTCAATCAGGGCAAAGTCTTTGAGTTGTTCTTTTGGTGTATTCTTGAGAAGTATGCTGGCAACAGCTTGCAAATGTTTTTGTAAGATTTTAGGGTTCTTGGGCTGTCATCTATTTTTCCTTGTAGATTTTGTGCTATTCTCTGATAGTTTCTGTCTGAGTAGAAATACTTATTATTGCATAACTGAGATGCTCCCCAACTGACTGATGACTAATCACATTCGACGCTTCATTCCATTTTTAGACCCCAGCGCGTCGCAGTGGGCCGCTGAAGCCCGGTGGCTGAGGTGGCTGACTTTTTTGTGGCTGTTTGTAGGGCTCACAGCATTGTTTTCGGCTTCCTATCCCATTGCAAATTCACAATTTGGAGACGGCCTTTACTATTTTAAACGACAGCTAATCGCAGTGGCGATCGGGCTGGCAGGTTTTAACTTAATGGTATACTCCCCCCTGCGTTACTTGCTGAAAACAGCTCAGTTAGGCATCCTGATGCTGCTGGGATTGCTCTGGTTGACCTTAATTCCGGGAGTGGGAACCACCGTCAACGGGGCGACTCGCTGGATATCTCTGGGCCCGGTGCCGATTATTCAACCTTCGGAATTGATCAAGCCGTTTTTCGTTCTCCAAAGCGCCCGGATTTTTGGCAACTGGCCCCGGTTGACGAATAAAGTTCGCCTCAGTTGGCTGTTAATTTTCGGCGCCATGCTGTTGGGAATTTTGTTGCAGCCCAATTTGAGCACCACGGCTTTGTGCGGGATAACTTTGTGGTTGGTGGCTTTGGCGGCGGGCTTGCCTTACTTGCAGTTGGGCGCAACGGCCGCGGGGGGAATGCTTTTGGCGGTTTTAAGTATTAGTTTTCGGGAATATCAGCGCCGCCGGATTATGTCTTTTCTCAATCCTTGGGCAGATCCGATGCAGGATGGCTATCAGTTGATTCAAAGTCTGCTGGCTGTTGGTTCTGGCGGGATTTGGGGTGTTGGTTTTGGGATGTCGCAGCAAAAGTTATTTTATTTGCCGATTCAGTACAGCGATTTTATTTTTGCTGTGTTTGCTGAGGAGTTTGGTTTGGTGGGGGGGTTTGCGCTGTTGCTGATGTTGGCAGCTTACGCTACCGTGGCTTTGAGGGTGGCGATGAGGGCCCGGAATATTGAGAGTCAGTTGGTGGCGATTGGGGTAATGGTGGTGATGGTGGGACAGTCGATGCTAAATATTGGGGTGGCGACGGGGGTTTTGCCGACTACGGGTTTGCCGCTGCCGTTTTTTAGTTACGGGGGTTCGTCGATGGTGGCGAGTTTGTTGTTGTCGGGTTTGCTGATTCGGGTGGCTAGGGAGAGTTCTGAGGCCGATGTTGTTTCTCTCGACGGACGCAGAAAGGTGTCGGGAAAGCCGAAGTTGCGATCGACCGACGGTACTGCACAAACCGAATAATTTGTCAAATTATTTCCGGGAAACGCGGATCACAAGAAACCGGGTTTTTTGACCAAAATATTTGCTTAAAACTGCAATCTCGGTGAAAAACCCGGTTTTTGTCTCCAAGACTATATTTATTTCCGCCCGTCACCCTTATCTGGCGGTTCTTCTTGTTGCTGAGGTTTAGCTGTGATGTCAATTAATTCTTTTTTGTCTGGTTTTGGTGTTTCTTGAGTTGAATTAGTCATGAATTTTTGTCCTCAATAGATGCACCGCTTAATTATATCTTTTCCGGCGACAAATCTATGGCTCTAGATAGCGGGAGCAATAGCAACACAAATAATTCTCATGTAGTGGGATTTTCGCTTTAATATTAGACAGGGTTATGTAGATGCAAATTTCTGTCGCTTGCTACACTCCTTGAGGATTGCAGCCAAACAAATCGGAGGTGGAGGCAAAAACATCTTTGTTAAAAATTAAATGCCGATCGCCATCTCGACTGATTAACCCTTGCTGCTGCAATTTTCCCAGCATTCGCGTTACCGTTACTCTAGTCGTGCAAATAGTATTAGCAATATCTTGATGAGTCAAGCGGATGCTCAAACGAGTTCCCTCAACCACAGGCTGACCGAAGTCCTGCTGCAACAATAGCAGTAGCTGATACAAACGGTCTTCTACTCGGCGCACTCCGGCGATCGCCAAAATTGATTCCATTTGTCGCAACCGCCGTACCATTTGAGGCAGCAACTCGTGAGCCAATTCAGGAGAAGCTTCGATTTCCACCATAGAATACCACATCAAATAAACATCTGATGTCGCGGCCACTCGGTAAGTCTGCAAATTTGTCAACCACAAACCGAAGCACATCGAAGGCCCTACCCAACCCAAAAGTCCTTCTTCCCCGTTTGGATAAAGTGTGCTCAGTTGTGCTAAACCTTGACAGACTTGCCAAAGCCCTTGGGATCTCAAAGGAATGGTTTCGCCCTTGGCATAAAAATGCAATTTTCGAGTCGCTCCCGTGTTATGCTGGACTTCCGCTAAAAGTGCTTTGGATGTTGGTGGCATATCCGTTATTTCCAGCTAAAAAACAGTAGTTTGAGACCTATGGATTTAACTCTAACTCACGAAGGTAAAGGCTTGGTGATCGTCTGGTTAGCGGAAAAATAAGCTTTGGTTAATTGTTTTCACAACCTGTTTGATGTCGGGACTTACCAAAGTCTGCTGCAATACTTTAACAACAAAAGTGCGGTTAAGTATCCCGAACCGTAAAAAATCACCAAAACCCCCGAAAATTACGGATTGCTTTATTCCCAAGTCGCCCAAAAAGCTCTGAAATCTGTTGCTGAATCTTTTAGTTGTTTGGCAACTTTAGAGAAATTAGCAAAACAGGGAAAACTCAACCCAAAACTGAGATTACCAAAATATAGAAGCAAAGGGGAACGTATCGAGTCTCAGATTTCGGACAAGCTTAAAAGGTATTTGGGAATCAAGTTATACGATTTTTCCAAAATCCTGCCACAGTAGTTGTAGGGTGCGTCGCACGAGAACAATTCAGAGCATTTCACGCCAGATATCTGGTGCGATGCACCTTACACATTGGTTCGATCGTTTGTTAACAGACAATTTAAATGCTCAAAAGCCGATCGATCATTTGCTACCGGAATTGATATCAAACCACTTTTGGCAGTTAAATGCCGAACATCTAAAAACCCAAATCTACAGCAATTCGGTGCGCGCAAGCAAACCCAGAAAACGCCACCGCATTTAAACCCTGTCCCGGAAATGTACTATCGCCCACACAATACAAACCGGGCATAGAAGTTCGATTAAACGGCATTCCCAACAAACCCATTAACTTCTGGCGTGGCACCGGCCCGTAAGTTCCGTCTTCGCGCCCCAAAAAGCGGCGGTGAGAACGCGCTGTCCCGACTTCCATATAATCCAAACCAGCATCTAAACCCGGGAAAATCTTTTCCAATCTTTCAATAATTCTCCCTGCAGCCTCTTCCTTTTTATCCTCATATTCCTGCTGGGAAAGTCCTTCCCACTCTTCCATCCAGCTCGAAGTAAAAGCGTGAACAATGTGATATCCTGCCGGAGCTAAATCCGGGTCTAGCACGGTTGGAACTGACACCAAAATAGTTCCCTCTGGTGCTTCCATTTTCTCCCAATCTTCTAACAAAATGTGGTGACAGGCAGTACCGACAGGGATTGCGCTTGCTTCCACTCCCAAATGTAAACTCAGGAAACTGGGGGCTTTTTGATAGCGCTGCTGCCATTTCTTCTCGCTCGCTGGCATTTCTTCAGCAGGCAGCAATTTCTCGAAAGTATCCCACCGCGTGGCGTTAGAAACTATCCGCTTGGCGCGGTAAACTTCGCCCGTTGCGAGTTCAACTCCGACGGCGCGGCCGTTTTCTGTGATAATTTTTTTTGCTTTAGCTTTGTATTGAATTTTGCCGCCGAATTTCTCTAATCCTTCGACTAATTTTTGGGCAATTTGACCGACTCCGCCTTTGGGATAATTTATGCCGCCGTAATGTCTGTCGGAAAATACCATTCCGGCGTTAATCATCGGTGTTAAGTCTGCGGGTACTACAGACCAGTAGTAGCATTCCATATCGATAAATTTCAACAAAGTGGGGTCTTTGATGTAGCGACGCGCAATGTCGCCAGTATTTTGAGGCAGATATTTTACTAATCCCAAACAGGCTAAAGGATTCTGAAAAAAGACTCGCACCAGATATCCGGGTTCTTCTAGGGATAGCAATTCCATGCCGTTGAGGCAGTTGAAGACGTTCCAGCATTCGCCGTAAAATTTCTGGATGCCTTGGCGCTCGTGAGGGAATCTGTCAATTAATTCTTGCAAGTATTTGTCATAAGGCTGGGGAACTTCCAGATCCAAGCTGTCGGGTAGGTGATAGTGAAGCTGTACGGGATCTGGAATTGTTTCTAGGGTGACGTTGACTGCTTTGAGGG
>NZ_JADEWV010000322.1 GCF_015207455.1 Microcoleus sp. LEGE 07076 | reverse complement strand
GCCCAATACGGTTCACTTAACATATTTATGCCCCACCCCCCCCTGGCCCCCCAAGGGGGGATGGGGGAAGAAGGGGGACGCAAGAGGGCATTCTTGTCCCACCCCCTACTCCCCTTGAGAAGGGGTGTGCCAGGGAGATCGTCTTAAGTAAACCGTATTGGCTTGTAGCCGAGTCCAGATCCCCCTAAATCCCCCTTAAAAAGGGGGACTTTGACGACAAAATTCACCCCACTCTTTTTGTTAGACAAGGCTCATGTCCCCCCTTTTTTAAGGGGTGTGCCAGGGAGATCAAAGCCCGATCGCCAGACAGGAGACCGATATTGCTCTACTTTTGATTTTTACCTTTTGCCTGCTGACCAATCCCTTCTTTTAGATACTAGCCTTCCCAACGTTCGGCAACCAATTCAGCCAAATCAACCACCCGCTGACTGTAGCCCCACTCATTGTCGTACCAAGCCAACAGCTTCACCATGTCGCCGTCCATGACTAGCGTCAAACTAGAATCCAAGATTGAAGAAGCATCATTTCCGCGATAGTCGCAAGAAACCAGAGGCAAATCGTTGTACTCCAAAATCCCTTTCATCGAGCCAGAGGCCGCTTCTTTGAAAACTTGATTTACCTGCTCGGCAAAAGTCTTTTTCTGTACCTGAGCGACAAAATCAACTACCGACACGTTGGGAGTCGGCACGCGCATGGCGATGCCATTTAACTTACCCTTCAACTCTGGAATCACCAAAGCCACAGCTTGAGCAGCACCGGTAGAAGTCGGCACAATGTTCATCGCAGCCGCCCGCGCCCGCCGCAAGTCGCGGTGGCTGGCATCCAACAAGCGCTGGTCGCCAGTATAGCTGTGGGTAGTGGTCATCATGCCTTTGATGATGCCAAAATTGTCGTTGAGCACTTTCAGTACCGGAGCTAGACAGTTAGTGGTACAGCTAGCATTGCTGATGACTGTGTAGTCACTGTGCTTGTAGTTGTGGTGGTTGACTCCCATCACATAAGTCCCTACCTCCGGGCCCTTACCGGGAGCTGTAATCAGCACCTTTTTAGCGCCGGCTGCGATATGCTTCGATGCACCAGCTTGGTCAACGAAGACGCCGGTTGCTTCAATAATCAGATCAATACCCCAATCTTTCCAAGGCAGATTGAGCGGGTTACGATCGCTCACGCATTTAACTGTCTTGCCATTGAGAATAATCGAATTTTCATCCGTACTGATGTCTACACCCTTCAACGTTCCCATCATGGAATCGTATCTGAGCAAGTGAGCATTAGTTTTGGGATCGGAAGTGTCATTAATTGCTACGAGTTCAAGCTGGCTATTTTCTCTGCCCAGCCAGCAGCGCGCAAAACTGCGCCCAATACGCCCAAAACCATTAATCGCGACTCTAATCACCTTGTACCTCCTAATGATGGCAGCCCTTTACTTAGGCTTAAATTTTGGAAAAATTTAAGAATTGAGTTATGACACCAGATCATATCGCAAAGCTCGATCCTTTCTAACTTTTTGTGTTAATCAAAAAAACTCAAACTTTTTTAGCTGCCCAAAAATCCCCCAGGCCCAAGGGATTCAGCTTTCGGCGGATGGTGGCTGGTAAAGGTCGTGAGTGGCAATATAAGTCCGGACAACTTGCGGGACTAAGTAACGGAGGTCGCGATTTTGGGCGCAGCAGCGGCGGATGTGGCTCGACGAAATCTTGATGCTGGGCGCGGACAATACTTGCCAGCGAATTTCCACGTCAAGAGCAGCCATCTGTTCTGCCACTCGCCGGCAAACAGCATCTGTCTGAAGGTGGATCTTTTCTGCGGCTGCTCCTGGGAGATTCTCGCACTCCCCGACTCCCTCCCTCCGCGGGGCTACCAACCAGTGGCACAACCCGCCAATTTCGGCGCAGCGGTGCCATTTGGGGAGAGTTTGGAGTGCGTCGCTACCAATAATCCAGTACCACCGATCGCCTGGATACGATTTTTGCAAATAAAACACGGTGTCGATCGCAAAAGAAGTGCCGGAGGGATTTGGCAAAATCGGCGCCAGCAGGAAGTCTGGACGATCGGCGATCGTTAGCTCAACCATGAACCGGCGCTGCTCAAAACTCGCTCCCGACGGGTGCGGCTTGTGGCCAGGAGCGCGATCGGGTACCCAAATGACTCGATCGAGAGCAAATTGACTCGCAGCCGTCTGGGCGATCGACAAGTGCCCCGAGTGAACCGGGTCAAAACTCCCCCCAAAAATCGCGATTTTCCTCATACGTGGTAGTGTTGGTAAATCCTTGTGGGTTTTACCCCCAATCTTGGTAAAAAGGTTGTGGGGCTTTTGCTGCAATCGCAGCACAGCAGGCGGATAGAATTAAAAATTATGCAGGACTGTGCAACCGCCCAAAATTAATCAGTTTGTCCTGTCCCCAAACCCCATTTTCTGTTACCTGCAATTTTCTATTGTGACCGTTCCGGAAAACTACTCGGTACTAAGTCATATAGGATACAAGACAAACATCTCTACAAGTCCCGAAACTCAAGGGGCGCGCAGAGAATTTTGGACAAAATCTCTAGCGAACTGTATCCTGAAAAAACAATTCTTGATATGATATCGCGTGTTATTGGCGTGGTGTGGTGTGTGAGGAGCGAAGATGCCCAGTTCTGTTGATTTCAGCGGTAGACCATTTCATTTCATCGGCATTGGTGGGATTGGGATGTCAGCCATTGCCTACATTCTAGCTAAACGCAAGTTGCCTGTATATGGCTCCGATATTAAATCGAGTCACATAACCGAGCGCTTGCAAGGAATGGGAGCTCACATTTTTTGGCGTCAAGACGCCAGCAATTTTGAAGTATTTCAAACAGTCATCAACGGTAGCAGTCCCGATCGCGGGGCGCCCGAAAGGATCGCATCCCCGACAGTCGCCGGTGCGGTAGGGACTTCGGTGGCGACGGCCGAAGCCCTCAAACTGAACGGCAACGGTTCAAGCGCGCCAGCAATTGGGGGATTGCCTCAAGTAGTATGTTCGACGGCAATTCACCCGGCAAATGCCGAATATCGAGCTGCTTTAGATTTGGGCTGTCCGATTTTTCATCGATCGGATGTGTTGGCGGCCTTAATTCAAGATTACCAAAGCATAGCCGTAGCAGGGACTCACGGCAAAACTACTACTAGCAGCTTAATCGGCTTCATGCTGATGGCAGCGGGTTTAGACCCGACGATCGTAGTAGGAGGCGAGGTAAATGCTTGGGAAGGCAACGCCCGTTTGGGGGAAGGCCCCTACTTAGTTGCCGAGGCCGATGAATCCGACGGTTCTCTCGTCAAGCTGGTAGCGAAAATTGGCATAGTGACGAATGTGGAACTGGATCATCCAGACCATTACGATACCCTCGACCAGGTAATAGACACATTTAAGGTGTTTGCCCAAAACTGTCAAACCTTGGTGGGCTGCATAGACGACCAAATCGTCAAAGATTCTCTGCGGCCGAATGTCAGCTACAGCTTGCACCGGAATAGCGGTGCTGACTACACGGTTTCGGGGGTGCAGTACGGGTCCGAAAGCACCAAGGCAGGGATTTGGGAGCGAGGAGCTTTCCTGGGGGAAATGGAGTTGAAGTTGTTGGGGACACACAATCTCAGCAATGCACTAGCTGCGGTAGCAGTTGGTCGATTGTTGGGGTTGGAGTTTTCGGCGATTGCCAAAGCGATTGCCGGTTTTGAAGGTGCTCGCCGCCGTTTTGAGGTGCGGGGTTTTCACAACGACATCTTGTTTGTGGACGACTACGCCCACCATCCTAGCGAAATTCGCGTTACCTTGGCCGCAGCTCGCTTGCGAATTGAAGGTAGCGAAAAAAATTCCAAATCTCGAAGAGTGGTTGCTATTTTTCAACCTCACCGTTACAGCCGGACTCTGACATTTTTGCCAGAATTTGCCCAATCTTTTGGGGATGCAGATTTGGTGGTGGCTTGCGATATTTATAGCGCTGGGGAGCAGAATTTAGGAGAGATTAGCGGGCAGCAGGTTGCTGATTTGATTGCTAGAGAAGGGCGGGAAGTGAAGTTTTTGCCTTCTCTGGAATTAGTCACTCAGTTTTTAAAAGAAAATCTGCAACCGGGAGATTTGGCTTTGTTTTTGGGTGCTGGTAATCTCAATCAGATTATTCCAGAGGTGATGGCTGGTTATCAAGCCGCCTCGCACCCAGATTAGCTCGCCCGAAAGAGTCGATCGACTCTTTCGGGGGTGCAGGTTGTACCGACACTGCTAACTCGGGCTGCTCGCTGAAAGTGGTGGCGCAGCCACCGATAAATAAATTTTCAACTACGTCTTCGATCGAAGGTATTTTTAAGGATTTTCAAGATGGTGACTATCTCGAATGACTCCTCTGTTAAGGACAATCGGCGAGTGTATTCTCCTATTTCTTTGCGGGGAACTGACTGCAAAATTAACTCCCAAGTTGCGCTGGCTGGCCTGACTTCTTTCCGAGTCGGGGGCCCGGCCGAGTGGTACGTCGCTCCCCGCACTGTGGAGGCTTTGCAAGCAAGTTTTGCCTGGGCACACGATGAAGGGTTGCCGGTAACTCTGCTGGGTGCGGGTTCTAATCTGTTGGTGAGCGATCGGGGTTTGCCCGGATTAGTTGTCGGGACTCGCTACCTCAAGCAGGTGAATTTTAATCCAGAAACCGGTCAAGTTACAGCCGGGGCGGGGGAGTCAATTCCCCGCCTCGCTTGGTTGGCGGCTAAACGGGGCTGGAAAGGTCTAGAATGGGCGGTCGGCATACCGGGGACTGTGGGGGGGGCTGTGGTGATG
>NZ_JADEWV010000321.1 GCF_015207455.1 Microcoleus sp. LEGE 07076 | reverse complement strand
CGTCGCCACAGTGGTAGCAGAGCGAGAACAGCACACACTCAAACGATTATTTATTTCGCCTTTGAGCGGCACCTCCTACTTTTTAGGAATTTTCCTAGCTCACAGTGCGATCGGCATCGGTCAAGTAATTCTAGTATACACCATCGCCAGTTTTTTAGGAGCACAATTCCAAGGCTCTATTTTGTTAGGAATTGCGATAATTATCCTCAGCATTATATCCTACGTCGGAGTCGGCTTCATACTCGGCACCCAATTTGCGAGGCGCACAGAAGATGTCAACTCCCTAGTAGCAGCTTTCGGCGTTCCCCTATTAATATTAGGAGGCGCATTTTTGCCAACTTCACTGTTTCCCAAAACCCTGCTGGATCTCGCCCAATACAATCCAATTTATCACATGAACGAAGCCCTGATGGGCGTGTGGGCTGACGGCAAAGATTTTGCCGATATTGCCCAACACTTCAGGTTTTTATTAATATTCTCTATAGCCATGATAGCAGGTGGATGGCTCTCTTACCGCAGAATGCTGAGAGTAGAAAGAAGACTGTAGCAGCATCTCCTCTGCGCCCTCTGCGCCCTCTGCGGTAAAAAAATCCCCAAAAAACGTAAACTATCCAACTTTTATTATACAAAAAACTACGGAGAACACAAGCAGTGCTGCAAATACAAAAACTCAATAAATCCTACGGCGAACGTTCAGTGCTGCGAGATTTAACCCTCCACATACAAGCCGGAGAAATTTACGGATTACTCGGGCCAAACGGAGCCGGAAAAACTACAACTATCAATATTTTATGCAATTTGCTAAACGCTGACAGCGGCAAAGTTTCCATCAATGGCGAACCTGTTTCCGAAGCTACTAAACTGTTAATCGGCGTAGCGCCCCAAGAAAATTTGCTTTACAAAAGCCTTAGCTGCGAAGAAAACCTCAACTTTTTTGCTCAAATTTATGGTATGGAACGGAAGCAGAGGCGCTATCAAATAGAACAATGTTTGAAAGCCGTAAATTTGACAGATAGAGCCAAAAGTCCCGTAGAAACTTTGAGCGGAGGAATGCAGCGCCGATTGAATATTGCAGTAGCATTGGTTCACCAGCCCAAATTAGTAATTTTAGACGAACCGACGACGGGTTTAGATATTGAAGCTCGTTATGAAATTTGGGAGTTAATTCAGCGTTTGCAATCGGAAGGAATTACGATTTTGCTGACAACACACTTGTTGGATGAAGCTGAACGTTTGTGTCAGAGAATTGGTATTTTAAAGAATGGTAGTATTGTGGCTGAGGGCAGTTTGGAGGAGTTGCAAAAACTGATTCCGGCTGAGGAGATTATTGTTGTTAAAACTGCGGAAGAAGAAAAGGCGATCGCCCGCGCAGCAGAATACAGTTTTATTCCCCGCCGCTACGGTAGCGATTTGGCTTTTTGGCTGCCGGAACGTTTGGAATTAAAGGAGATTATTTTGCGTTTTGATGGGATTCCTATTGATTCCATTGCTCGCTATCCGGTGCGGTTAGAACATATTTATGTAGAGGTGACAAAACAAACTCTATCTTAACATTTCTGGCCCTCGCGCACAATCCTAGAAACCGGGTTTTTACGATTTTTACCGACAGTAACGAAGTATTCTCCCAAAAACCCGGTTTCTAGCCACCCAATTAGCGTCCATCCGCCGATATCAGCGGTTAAATTTCCAAAGTAATCAACTGAGCAATTTCATCCGTTTGAAAACCCAAAGCCATCGGCTTTTGCACTCCCCCAATCACCTGCACATCATACAGTTCCGTGACAATTCCTTCAAATCGCAACCAATGAACGATCGCCCCACTATTCAAATCGATCGCCATCATACCGCACCGAGGCTCAGCATCATCGTGAATGTCGATATCACCTGTAGTGTAGGCGATGTGTAGTATGTAAAGGCGATCGCAACCTTGATGTTGTCCACCAGCAGCCAACACATTATCTAATTGCCAGAGTTGGTATTTTGAACTTAAATAGATGCGTTCCGGGGTGCAGAAAAGTCCCATTGCGCGATCGAATATTCGCCAAAAAGCCGAGATTCTGTTGGTTTCTGGCGCCGCACCGATTAACATTAACCTGCTGGTTTGATAAGTAGTGCAAGCGAGGCTAATTTGTTGTTCGGTTAACCAAGATGGCAAATCGCGATCGCCAAAAATCTCGTGTTCTTCGACTGTATTCAAAATTGTGTCGTTATTCATAGAATCTGTAAAATTTACATTCCCGTAGGGGCGGGTTCACCAACCATAATTGCCTACAACCTACAATCTCATAAACCCGCCCCACCCAACAATAAATCAAAATGTACCTATTGAATGTAGAGATTCCCCTCACCAACCATAATTGCCTAAAACTCAGAATCTCACAAACTCGCCCACATCGACCTGAGATAATTTCCGTAAAAAACCCCTGAACAGGTATAAGTATTTACATATAATTGATATAATTTATTGTAGGTGTAAAACATGGGGATTTGATCATGGTCTGGGATTTAAATATTGAAATCAACGATCCAGAGATATATATTAAGCAAGTATCGACTCTTACTAAACATATTGCCTATTCCAAAGATTATAAAATTCAATGGCGGTTTGCTAAATTAAAAAACTTGGAGTTCGTGAGTGTTGTTTGGGAAGCTGGGAGTACATATACCGCAGGATATACTTCTCCAGGAAAAATAGGTTTCACATTTTTTAACGGCGATCATTTATTGAAAGTTGGGTCTAACGAATTCCTCATGAACGATCGAAATGTGGTGATAAGTCAGTCGGGAGTCGAACTAACCCGTCTTCAGCACTCAGCCAAATACAGCGGAATATCAATTTATATAGATGAAGCTCTATTTTTAACTGAAATGAGCAAGTATCTTGACAAATCCATTGAACGTCCTAACCTACTGCAAGTTATCGATCGCACTACTGTTTACGGTCGATCGCTATATCAACTGGTCATAACGCTGTCGAATTTGATTGACACTAACGGACATCCACTGGTAATTGACAATTTAGAAACCGCTATTTTTTCTACCTTAGTCCAAGGTTCATCTTACAACACTTTAGAACCATCGATTATTAAAGTATCCGAAATCTCGATCGCCCGCGTGCGAGAGGCGGCCGAATACATCCGAGCAAATATGAAAAAAGACCTGACAATTGCAGAAATTGCTTCCGCCATGAACTGTAGCAGTCGTTCTTTGCAAACAGCATTCGCTCGTTATTACGGTGTTTCTCCCAGTCAATTCTTGCGAAATGCTCGACTTGAAGCCGCTCATACGGAGTTAATCGAGAGCAACAAAACGATTACGGAAATTGCGTTTGAATATGGCTTTTACAATCCTAGTCGCTTTACAAAATATTTCCAGCAGCATTTTGGGAAAAAGCCTTCGGACATTTTGCGAAACTAATCTTTCGCAATTTGGCTAGCGCAACCAGGAAGCAGCAAGATATAAATCTTGTTAGGGAATAAGTTAATAGGCAAGTTAACGGGATTCAGACAAAATATTAATCCGTAAGTCCTACCAAACAAAGGTTTCGAGCCATTGTCCCGGTTAGAAATGTTTTCCTTGCCCTTTTGATTAATATCATTCCGATGAAGAGCGGATTTGATCCAGCAGATTGCAGGTTTATAGGTACTATCAATATCCCGTAGGGACACTCCAAGAGCCCTCTTGAGTGTCAACAATCAGGTTAAACCCAGTCACAGAATGCTGTTTGACTGTTAAGCCTAGATCCCCCCTAGCCCCCCTTAAGAAGGGGGGGACAAGAGTCCGGTCAAAGTCCCCCTTCTTAAGGGGGATTTAGGGGGATCTAGACTTGGCATAAAACCCAGATTTCTCAAGGGTTTCAGCCTTAAGTTGACACAAATGGGCACGCTTGAGTGTCCCTACAAGAACTATGTATCTCACATACCTGAAAAGTGCTGTATTACTCATCAAGGGCAGCGTGTGTCATCCACCACCAGGTAGAAATATCACAAACCAGAATCAAATCGGGGGCATCTCCCGACTCAAAAACCACGAACTACATTAAAAGCAAAAAACCATGAAAACTCTACCTAAAATTAACCGCTCTTTAAATAAAAATATCATAAGTTTGGTTGGTTGCTTTAGCAACCAACCAAACTCCATAGTCATCCTTGACCCCACAATACCCGATAGCCAGCAGATAGCCCAGGGCATCAAACCCCACACCGCCACCTACATCCTCAAAAGCCAGCCCGATGCCGTAGAGCAAATCACCACAATCCTAGCTCAGCATACAGGCATCGAAACCCTCCACATCATCACCCACGGAGATTCTGGCAGCCTGTACCTAGGCACAACAGAACTCAACAGCAGCAATATCCAAAACTACAGCCACCAATTCCAAAAGTGGCGAAACGCCTTCACTGACAACGCCAACATCATCTTATATGGATGCAACGTAGCAGCCGGAGACAGAGGAAACCAATTCCTGACTCAACTGCACCAACTCACAGGCGCAAACATCAGCGCCAACTCCCAACCTACAGGTAATAGCAAACTCGGCGGCACTTGGGACATCCTCCAACTCATCCCCCCATCAACGCAAAAGCCCCAACTAATTCTCACCGAAACCACCCTCAAAACTTACAGTGGCGTACTCGGCTTCGCCCCCCAAGTCACCTTCGCAACTGGCACTCGGCCCAGATCCGTCAGCATCGGCGACTTCAACGGCGACAGCAAACCAGACTTAGCTGTAGCGAACAGAAACAGCAGCACCGCCTCCATCCTGCTCAACACCACCCCCACCGGAG